>CADCTO010000049.1 GCA_902805585.1 uncultured Armatimonadota bacterium
GGGGGGCTACGAAAAGGACGCACTATCGTCTGACTGAACTGGCCGATCTTGACGATTCTCTTGGCCGGTTGACCATCAACGACTCGGGCCATGTGCTCCAGGGCTGTCGTGACGGACGGGCTCGCTTCTACGCCGATGGAAAGACGACGGTACTCCAGGTACCGGGCAAACAACTCCATGTCGCAGACCTGAACAACAAGGGTGAAGTGGCCAGTCACTTCGGCGCGCACCGGCAAGGTCGGCCGTTCATCTGGAAACAGGGCAGGTTCTTCGACCTGGGCATCGCAGGAGGGCGAACCGCCGCGATCAACGACCATTCGGTCGTCGCCGGGACGCTGAAGCGGCCAGATCCAGACGGGGCGGTCCGGGGAGGTGTGAGCAAAGCCTTCACCTGGTCCGACGGCAAGGTCCGCCTGCTTCCGCCGCTGCGAGGCATGTTCGGTGGAAACAGCAGCGACGCCGTGGAAATCAACAACCGTGATCAGGTCGTCGGGTATAGCTTCCAAACGGAGCCCGGTGGGAGTGCAGGGTCGCGCGCCATCGTGGTCTGGGATGGAGGAGCGCCGACTACGCTGATGGGGACCATGCGCGGGAACGTCGTGCGCATGCTGAATGATCGGGGGCAAGTTATCGGAGATCAGGACGGCAGGTCACTCTTTTGGCAGGAGTGGAAATTCTCGCACACACGGTTGCCGCCACTTGAGGAAGGTCCCATGGTGTTCCCCCTTTCCATAAATGACGCGGGTGACATCGTCGGTATTTCCGGAGCGGATAAGCCCGTCATCTGGCAGGCCGACCGGGTGTGGGACCTGAACACGCTTATCATAGCGGGCAAAGAGTGGCACATGCACCAGGCGCGAGCGATCAACAACCGCGGGCAGATCGTGGGCTACGCAGATCGCCGCAACAACCGTAACAGGCCGGTCCTGCTGACGCCTGTGTCGTAGCGGTAACGCGACCGGGTACAGACCAAGCCCCAGGGGCTCCAATACACGCGTGGAGGAAGAAGATGCCGATTCCGCCAGGATGGGAGCTGCCCGACGAGATCAAGGCGCGGCTGGGTGAAAAGGCGGGCAGACAACGGTCAATGGTCGCGGATGACCACCTGTTGTTGGTGCTCCATAAGGTGCCGGAGGCCGGGCAGCTGGAGCGCGAGGGGGTGTACTTCTGGCGCAGTCCGAGCGGGGACTGGAGGTTTAGCGGGGGCGGGCCAGGCTTGTTCGTATTGCGACAGCACCTCGAAGCCTATGGTGCGACCGTCCAGGAACTCGAACGGCACTACGACACAGCCAGCGGCGCCGCCGACTACTTCCGGATCCTGGAGGCTGTCGTCCCGCTGCATCGTGCGGCGAGAAATCAGCACACGGCGCTACAAACGGCGCGGGAATCGCTTCCCGACGTTCGCGAGCTGATCACGCTGCGGGACGAGGCCGGGGATATAGAGCGCGCGAGTGAACTGATCGCCACGGACGCGAAGAACGCGCTCGATTACAGCCTCGCGAAGCAGGCAGAGGAACAGTCGCGGCTCAGCGACGAGTTGACCAGAGTCGCCCACCGGATGAACCTCCTTGCGGCGCTGTTCTTGCCGCTCACGGCGGTGACCAGCGTCTTCGGGATGAACTTGCCGAGCGGTCTGGAAAAGGCTTCACGGTCGCTCTTCTGGTCGATCATCGTGTTCGGGGTCTTGCTGGGAGCGGCGTTTCTTGGCGTGATTGTCGGGCGACGAGGCACGAAGACGAAATAACCCGGGAACAACAGACCCGTGCTATGCAGTCGAGGCCCGCGCACTCGTCCATCCACCGCCCCGGGTCCTTGTTCACCGGCGAACTCCCCCGGGCCGGTGCTCGGTACGGACCTCTTTTTCAAACCGCGGCGGCGCGGGTAAAGCACGCTTATGAAGATGCTCTTGTACCCCTCGCTGCCGGAGGAGGAGTTCGGGCGCGTGCGGGCAGCGGTCGGCGACGCGGCGGTGATCAACGCCGCTTCCGAGGAGGAGGCGGTTCGGGAGATCGCGGACGCCGACGCCCTTTACGGCCGCCTCTCGCCGCAGCTTCACGCGGCCGCCCGGAAACTCCGCTGGGTGCAGGCGCCCATCGCCGGGCTGGAGCACTACCTGTTCCCCGAACTCGCCCAAAGCGACGTCGTGGTCACCAACATGCGCGGCATCTACAACGACCACATCGCCGACCACGCATGGGCCTTCGTGCTCGCCTTCGCGCGCGGCCTCCACGTCTACCTGCGGCGGCAGGGGCGTGGCGAATGGAATGCAGGGGGGGTGCCCGTCGTCCATCTGGCGGACGCGACGTTGGGCGTCGTCGGACTGGGCGGCATCGGCGAGGAGGTGGCGCGCCGCGGGGCGGCGAGCGGCATGCGCATCCTCGCCGTCGACCCCCGGCGGACGGAGAAACCGGAAGGCGTCACAGACGTCTGGAAAACGGACCGCCTGGATGACCTGCTGGCGCAGAGCGACTTCGTCGTGCTGTGCACCCCGCACACGCCCGAGACCGAGAAGATGATCCGCCTGCCGCAGCTCCGGCGGATGAAGGCGTCGGCCTACCTCGTCAATATCGGGCGCGGCGTCGTGGTCGATCTGGCCGACCTGACGCAGGCATTGCAGGAAAAGGCCATCGCCGGGGCGGGGTTGGACGTTTTCGAGGTCGAGCCGCTGCCCGCCGGCCACCCGCTCTGGTCGTTGGAGAATGTCCTCCTGACGCCCCACACCGCCGGGCACGCGCCGCACACGGCAGAGCGTCGTCTGAACGTGTTGCTGGAGAACGTCCGTCGGTTCGCCGCGGGCGAACCCCTGATCAACGTCGTGGATAAGCGGCAGTGGTTTTGACCGCGGCGGGCTTGGCCGCCGCGCGATGAGCGTCAGGTGGGGCCGCGGGGCGCGTATTGAAGGCCGTGATCCGTGTCACGCGGCGCGCCCGTGCTCGTGGTGTTCGGCGAGGGCCTGGGCGATGGTGTGGCGGGCGTACGCGACCATCGCGGGGCTGGTGTCCAGGTAGTACGGGAGCGCGATCAGCCCCACCGACAACGCCCAGCCGCGGCCCCGCGCCCAGGTCGCTTCATCGACCGATAGCGCCGCGCGGAAGACGTCCCGGCTTTCCCCCGAGAAGAGGTTCCACGCCACGATCAGGTCGCAGGCGGGGTCGCCCACGCCCAGGCCCCCGAAGTCGATGACGGCGCGGAGCCGTCCGCGCAGGGCCAGCAGGTTCCCGGGTTGCAGGTCCCCGTGGACCCAGACGGGCGGGCCGTCCCAGGCGGACGCCCGCAGGGCGGATTCCCACGCCGCCGTCGCCGCGCCGGTGTCGATCACGCCCCGCAGGGCGGCGAGGGCGGCGCGGACGGGGGCGTCCCGCTCGGCCAGCGGCACGCCGCGCCCGAAGTTGTGCGGCCCGGCGGGCGGGCCGCCGGTGGTATCCATCCGCTGCAAGGCGGCCACGAACCGCGCCAGTTCCGTCGCCGCCTGAGACAGATCGGCTAGGCGCTCCGGGGTCGCGTTCTCGCCCTCGATCCATGGGCAGACGGACCAGCGCCAGGGGTAGCCCTCGCCCGGCTCCCCCACCGCCAGCGGCACCGGGACGGCGAGCGGCAGGCGCGGGGCGAGTTCCGGCAGCCACCGCTGCTCTTTCTCCACCTGCCCGACGGCCCAGTGGATGCGGGGCAGCCGCACGGCCAGGCTGTCGCCGAGCCGGTAGATGGCGTTGTCCGTCCCGCCGGAGGGGACCGGCCGCAGGGGCAGGCCCGCCCACTGGGGGAACTGCGCGGCAATGAGCCGGCCCGCGAGCGCGGCGTCCGTGTCCACCTCCTCGGCGTGCAGCTTACCGGCGGGCATGCGCAACTCCTTGAATCGACGCGGCAAACGTGAGAAGTGCGGTCATACCGGGGATTCTCCCGAAGAAAGGTTTCCCGGGCGATATCGTCCTGGCGCCGTTGTGGACTTCCCACCGTGTCAGAAGCGGTGGCGCTCCGGACGTACGTCGCTTGTCTCTGTGGCAGGCGATGTCGGGACTACTCCCGCGCGAACAGTATCTGGGCAAGACCGACCAGCGCAGCCGTTTCGGTCCGCAAGACCCGGGGACCGAGCGAGACCAGGATAGCGCCGGTCGCCTCGAAACCTGCGACTTCGGCATCGGCGAAGCCGCCTTCCGGGCCGACCAGCACCATCAACCGCGCGGCACCGGGGGGCAGGAGGGCGAGCGTGTCGCGCAGGGACCCGGTGGCGCCTTCGTGGAACACGAGGATCGCGTCGAAATCGGCTGCACGTGCGAGCAACTCTCTGGACGCAGGATGCCACGACACGTCGGGCAGTACCCCCCGTCGCGACTGTTCCGCCGCCCCCTTGACGATGCCGCGCCAGCGGTCCATGCGCTTGTCGATCTTGTCGCCGTCCAGACGGGCGACGGAACGCGCCGCGGGAAAAACGGCGAATCCTGCGGCGCCCGCCTCCGTGCCGTGCTGGAGGACCTGCTCCAGCTTGTCGGCGTTCTTCGGAAGCGCCTGTGCGACCACGACGTGCGTCCGGGGCTCCGTCTGGACGGGCTCCGAAGCCACCAGGCGCGCCGTCACCTGGGTTGCGGTGACCTCGACCAGCGCAGCGGTGTGGGCCATGCCCGTCCCGTCGTGGACCACGATCGCCTCACCCGCGCGGAGGCGCAGGACCGAGCGCGCGTGGTGTGCGTCTTCCCGGGGCAGCGTCACCAGGTCGCCCTGGAGTGCGTCCGTAGTCACGAAAAAACGGGGCGTGGAGGACATCGGCGTTAGAAGGCGGCATCCAGGGCGTACAGGTCCAGAGAGCGCAGCGTCGCCGTGCCGCCCTGCGCCCATATCTCCAGCGTCCGCGCCTCCGATTCCGGGAAGACCAGGTCCGTGATCACCGTCACGCCCCCGTTCCCGAACACCTCGACGGAGCACCGGTCCAGAAAGACGTGCAGGAGGACGGAGCCGTCCTCCGTGGGCGCGAGCGGGCCTTCGTGTCGGCCGGGGAAGTGCTCGCTGAAGGTGACATTTCCGGAGCGCGTGCGGTCCACGTACAGCGCCTGTTCGAGCACGTCATAGCCGATGACGGTCTCCTGCCCGCCCGCCCCGACGACGCGCAGCCCGAAGCCCGTTGCCGTAGACGGCGCGAACGCGGCGAGGATCTCCATGGCCTCGTTCATGTCCTGGACCACGAGAGGCGCCGCCGGTGCGACCTGTTGCTCCGGCAGGCGGTGCGACTCGGCGCGCAGGCCCTGAAGCTCGCCGACGGGCGTTTGAAGCAGACGGGCCCCCTCGGGCAACGTCCGCAGCGACAGTTCGCGGGGGACGGTCATCGCCCCCTGCCACGGGTCGGTCGGCGTTTTATGGGCGTAGATCCAGTTGCTCATCCAGCCGATCCACAGCCTCCGTCCGTCGCTCTCGGGGACGCCGGACCAGCTCACGGCGGCGTAGTTGTCACGGCCGTAGTCCGCCCAGAGCACCGTGTCCGCGGGGTTCGCGCTCGTGAACGTCGCGCCGTCGAAGTCGCCCACGAAATACTGCGTCTGCGAGCCGCCCGGCCCGCTGATGCTGACGATCAGGACCCATCGGGTGTCGCCTTCATCCCCGTCCACCGCCAGGGGGAACAGGTCGGGGCACTCCCAGACGCCGGCGTGCGAGCCGTGGTCCGCGCCGAACTCGCTCCCGAAAGCCCATTCCTTCAGGTCCGGCGACGTGTAGAACCGGATGCGGTCCTTGACCGCCAGCGCCATGACCCAGCGGCGCGTCGCCGGGTGCCAGCACACCTTGGGGTCGCGGAAGTCTGCTACCCCGGGGTTGGGCAGGACCGGGTTGTTCTCGTACTTCGTCCACGTCCGCCCGCGGTCCGCACTCCACGCGATGCTCTGGACCTGCGGCCCGCCCGGCGGCGTCGCCCGGTTCTGGTGCGTGAAGATGGCGACGAGTCCGGAGCCGCCCGCGAAGAAGCCGCTGGTGTCGTCCGCGTCCACGACCGCGCTGCCGGACCAGATGTTGCCCGTCGCGTCCGCTTCCAGCGCGACCGGCAGGTGGCTCCAGCGGACGAGGTCGGCGCTCACGGCGTGGCCCCAGTGCTGCCGTCCGTCCGGCACGTACTGGTAGAACAGATGATACTCGCCGTCATAGAAGACGAGCCCGTTCGGGTCGTTCATCCAGTGCGCGGGCGGCGTGAAGTGATAGCGCGGGCGATAGTCCATGGTGTCCGTGTCGTCCTGCGGGGGCATGGGAGCCGGGTCATCTTGACGCCCCGGCATCTACGAACGCTTCGGCACGGGAGGCGGCGCCTTGTCAGCACCGGGCGCCGCCGGCGTTTTACGCGGCACGAGGCGCAGCATCAGTACCTCCGTCGCGAGCTGCGCGTTCGCGTTGCGCTCGACGTGGCGGCGGAAAGCGAACAGCGCCTCGACGTTCTGCGCGATCTGATCCGGCGCGTACCGGCGGGCGGCGATCAGGAGCGCGGCCCGCTGATCCGTGTGGACGATCGGGGCGTCCGGCCCGCGCAGGCTCAGCGCGAGCAGGTCGCGGTGCCAGGCCATCAGCACGTCCAGGGCACGGGTCAGGTCGCCGCGCGCCGTCCGGTCGGCCTCCCCGTCGTCCTCGCCTTTTTTCGCTTTGGTCTTGGCCGCCGCGCGCAGATCTTCGGCCAGCCGGAACGCGGCGATCACCGGGCTGTCGGCGATGCGGGCCGCCAGGTCGAGCAGCGCCTCCCGCTGCCCGCGCAGTTCGGGCGTCTCCGCCAGCCGCAGCGCCCGCCCCGGCGCCCCCTCGGCGTACGCCGCGAGCAGACGCGCCTCTTCGGGGTCCAGTGCCTTCCGCGCCGTCAGCGCGTCCGCGAGCCGGTCCTGCGGCACCTGGCGGAAGCGGATGAGCTGGCACCGGGACAGGATGGTCGGCAGCACGGCGGTCTGCGACGGCGCGCAGAGCACGAAGTGGACGTAGGGCGGCGGCTCTTCGAGCGCCTTGAGGATCGAGTTCGCCGCCTCTTCGTTCAGCGTCTCGGCGCGCTCGATCAGGTACACGCGGCGCGGCGCGGCGACGGGGGCGAAGTTGATGCTTTCCAGCGCGCCCGGCGGGTGGCCCGAGCGCGTCCAGAACTGCCATATCTTGGTCTGCTCGCCGTCCGGGGCGATGCGCTGCACGTCGGGGTGCTGGTCCGCGGCGATCCGGGTGCAGTTGACGCACGCGTCGCAGGCGTCCCCCTCGCCCGGTTCGCGCTGCGCGCAGTTGAGCGCCTTGGCGAACTCGACGGCGGCGGTCATCTTCCCGACGCCGTCCGGGCCGAGGAACAGGTACGCCTGGGGGATGTTATCGTGCGCGACCGCCGCGCGCAGGGCCGCCAGGGCCGTCTCCTGACCGATGATGTCGGCGAAAGACACCTATCCCCCCTTCCCCCTTCCCTGCCGAGCCCCTTCGGGGAGGGAAGGGGGAGCCGGCGGCGAAGGCGAGGCGAGTTGCACGGAGCTCCCGTCTGCCCTGCCGAGTCTCCCGTTCGCCTTACTTCCCGCGCGGAGCATCGCCAAGAACCGGTCACTAGCTCCCCCTTCCCTCCCCGAAGGGGCTCGGCAGGGAAGGGGGCAGGGGGGATAGGCGGTTACCCGATTAGGGCAGCGCATCAGAACCGCTCGAAGCGCTCGACGTCCACGACGAACGTGATGGCGCCGCCGACCAGGACCTTGACGGGGGAGGGGATGAACGTGCCGACGGGGCCGGCGTCCGGCGGCAGCACGTTCACGAACTGCTCGCGCGTCTTGCAGGACTCACCGATCACGTTCAGGACGCGGTCGACGTCCTTCTCCTCCACGCCCACCAGGAGGGTGATGTTTCCCTCGCGCAGGAAACCGCCCGTTGACCCGATCTTGGTGAACTTGAAACCGTTCCGGAGCAGGTTTTCCGTGATCCGGCTGCGGTCCCGGTCGTGGACGACCGCGATGACGAGTTTCATTCTTTGGTTCTCCCCCGCCGCGCTCCGCATCCGCTCGTGGCGTGCCCCCGGCGGCGGCGCTGCCGCCCGAAGAAAGCGCGGCGACCTCTGCTTGTGTTAAGTGGCGCCAGGTGCCCGGCTGCAGGTCCGCGAGCCGGATCGGCCCGATCTGGACGCGCACCAGCCGCTGGACCGGGTGCCCGACCACCTCCAGCATGCGGCGCACCTGCCGGTTGCGGCCCTCGTGCAGGATCAGCTCGATCAGCGACGAGTCTTTATCGTCGCCGCGCCCCAGGCGGCGCACCTGGGCGGGCGCGGTCGGGCGCCCGCCCTGTTCCAGCGGGATGCCACGCGCCAGGCGCTTCAGCTTCTCCGCGTCCGGCGTGCCCTGGACGGTGGCATGGTAGGTCTTGCCGACGCTCTTGCTCGGGTGCGTGACGCGGTACACGAAATCGCCGTCGTCGGACAGCAGGATCAGCCCCTCGGAATCGGCGTCCAGGCGGCCCACCGGGACCAGGCGCACGCCGGGCAGATCGACCAGATCCGTCACCTTCCGCGGCGCGTGCCGGTCGCGCACGGTCGAGACGTAGCCGACCGGCTTGTACAGCGCCAGGTAGTGCCGCTCAGAGGGCTGGGCGACCGGGACGCCGTCGAGCGTGATGCGCTGCGTCTCGGGGTCTACCTTCGTACCGGGGGTAGACACGGTCTGGCCGTCCACCGCCACCCGGCCGGCCGCGATCAACTCCTCGGCCCGCCGCCGCGAGGCGACGCCGCCGGCGGCGAGCGCTCTTTGCAGCCGTTGTTCCACGCCACACCCCCACTGCCAGGATTCCCGCGCCGGCGAACAGCCAGCCCATCGGGCGCGCCCCCTCGACGACCGCCGCGACGGCGGAGCGGGCCACGTCCTCGGTCGCCACGACCGGCGCGCTGTTGACCGGCACCCCGTCAACCTTCACCACCAGGCGCCCAACCTCCTGCCCGCGCGCGATCGGGGCCTCCGCCTCGCCGTGTATCTCGGTCGTCCAGGCGGGGTTGGCTTCATCCATCGCCGTCACGTGCAGGCTCTTTGCGGCCGATACGGCCACCTTGCCCGGCGCGCCGCCCCGCACCTCGACGGTGCCCACGACGTCGCCTTTGCGCGCCACCCAGACCGGCGGGAAGCGCTGGAAGCCCCACGAAAGGAGCGGGATGGTGTCGTCGATGGCCGCGTTGCGCGCGCCGAGGATCACGGCCAGGAGGCGGCGCCCGTCCCGCGTCGCCGAACCGACGAAACAATAGCCCGCCGCGCGGGTGTAGCCGGTCTTGATGCCGTCCGCTCCGGGGAACTTCTGGTAAAACTTCTTGCCCTTCGTCGCCACGATCCGGTCCCGCTTGTTTTTCGACCGCTCGATCACGCGGCGCGGCTTGCTCACCGAATCGCGGAACCGCTCGTTCTCCAGCGCGCCCCGCGCGATCATCGCCAGGTCGTAGGCAGTGGTGTAGTGGTTCGGGTCGGGCAGGCCGTTCGGGTTCGTGAAATGCGTGTGGAATGCGCCCAGTTCTTTGGCACGGGCGTTCATCATCGCGGCGAACTTCGAGACCGACCCCGCGACGTGCTGCGCGATGACGACGCTGCCGTCGTTGGCGGAGCGGAGCATCGTCCCGTACAGGAGATCCCGGGCGGACAGCTTTTCCCACGGTTTCAGATGGAGCGAACTGGCCTCGATCCGGGTGATCTTCGGGTCCGTCACGGTGATCACGTCGTCGGGCTCGGTGTGCTCGGCGAACAGCAGTCCGGTCAAGATCTTTGTCGTCGAGGCAGGGAAGCGCCGCACGCGCCCGTCGTGCTCCCACAACACCTGTCCGGTATCGGCGTCCATCAGGAGGGCGGATTTGGCCGACAGCACGGGCCCCTTCGACAGGTCGTTCGGGTCGAAGAACGCCGGCAGCTTGCCCGCCGCAACGAGAGCCGCGGGGTCCGGGGCCGGCTTGACCGCCGCGCCCTTGACGACGGGCGGCGCGGCGAAGGCGGGGCCAGCGAGGGTCAGGAGGGCGGCGAGGAGACCTATCCCCCCGGCCCCCTTCCCTGACAAGCCCCTGCGGGGAGGGAAGGGGGAGCCAGTAACCGAAGCGGCTCGATGCTCCGCGCCAGGCGTGGGGCAGATGGGAGCCTCCGGCGTGACTCGCCTTGATCTCGCCGCTGGCTCCCCCTTCCCTCCCCGCAGGGGCTTGTCAGGGAAGGGGGCCGGGGGGATAGGTAGGTTCATGCGCTCTCCGTTTCCACGCCCGCCGCCGCGAGCGCCGTCGCCATCTCGCTCCCGTCTACCGGGGCCTCGTCCTCGTCCAGCGGGGGCAGGTCCGACAGGGACGCCAGCCCGAAGTAGTGCAGGAAGTCGTCGGTCGTGGCGTACAGGATGGGGCGGCCCGGCGACGGCTTGCGCCCGGCCTCCTTGAGCAGCCCGCGCTCGATCAGCGTCTTGAGCACGCCGTCGGACGAGACGCCGCGCACCGCCTCGATGTCGGCCTGCGTGCACGGCTGGCGGTAGGCGACGATGGTCACCGTTTCGAGCGAAGGGCGCGACAGCCGGTTCGCGTGGGGCGCGAGCAGGCGGCCGACGGCGGGCGCGTACTCGGGGCGTGTCGCGAGCTGGAAGCCGCCCGCGATCTCGACGATCTGCAGGCCCGAATGGACGTAGCGGTCGCGCAGCGTGCGGATCGCCGCGTACACCGCGTCGGCGTCCGTCTCCGTCGTCCGCGCCAGGTCCTTGACCGAAACGGGTTCGCCCGAAACGAACAGCAGGCACTCGATGATCTGGGACAGGCTATCCTGCATCGGTCACCACCACTCCTTCGGAAACCTCCTCGTCGATCAGGGACGCGCGCTCGCTTTCCGGGACGAAGAACACGCGGATGTCCCCGCAGAAGTCCTGCTGGGCGACCACGATGCTGCCGACCCGCATCAGCTCCAGCAGGGCCAGGAACAGCAGCACGACCTCCAGCAGCGCGAACGGGGCCGGGGGCAGCAGTTCGCCGACGAGCACCCCTTCTTTATCGGCGCGTTCGGCGCGCAGGAGCACCTCGCGCATCTTCAGGCGCAGCGTGATCTTCTGCCGCCGCACGCTGGTCACGGACCGCTCGCCCGCGCCGACGTGGGCCAGCATCCGCTCCAGGGTCCGCAGCAGGTCCTCGGCGCTCAGTTCGCCGAACTTCGGGGGCAGCCGGTAGTCGCCGCTCCATTCGGCCTGCGCCCGGAAGAACAACTGGCGCCGCTCGCCCTCGCAGTTCCGCAGCATCTCGCCGATGTTCTGGTACTTCCCGTACTCCAGCAGGCGCTCGACCAGTTCCGCGCGCGGGTCGGCCGGTTCGCCGTCCTCGTCCTCGGCGGCCGGGTCCTTGGGCGGGGCCGGGAGCAGCAGGCGTGACTTGATCTCGATCAGCGTGGCGGCCATGACCACGAAATCCCCGGCGATGGCGAGGTTCATCTCCTCCATCGCGGCCAGGTGCGCCATGTACTGGTCGCAGAGCGCGGCGATGGGGAGGTCGAAGATGTCCATCTGTCCCTGCCGGACCAGGTGGAGGAGGAGGTCGAGCGGCCCCTCGAAGGCTTCGAGGCGCACCGTGGGCGGCGGAGGCGCGGCATTCAGCACGTTGTTTGTCGGCGCGGCGGCGAGCGTCGGCGGCATAGGCAATTCTAGCATGTAGTTGCGAATAAACGCAAGCGCGGGCGCGCCCGCACGAGAAGGAACGTGCGGACCGGCGGGTGAACAGCAAGTCGTGACCCGAAAGCACTGGCTTATCCTGTGGTGCGCTGTCGGCGCGGCTGCCCTTTTCTTTGACATGCGCCATCATATCCGGCACTCCCCCGCAGTGGCAGGCCGTCGCGCCGCCGCCTCCGTCGAAGTCGACCGGACCTCCCGTTACGAAGTCGTGCATCTGCGCCCATTGTTGGGTGACGTGGAGAGCAGGGCAGCGTCTGTTGACCGTGCTGGCAGGGTGCTCGGCTATT
>CADCTO010000050.1 GCA_902805585.1 uncultured Armatimonadota bacterium
CCCGCCGCGTCAGGCCCGTCTGTTCCGCATCACTTTCACTCATCAGATTCCCTCTCCTCCCCGAGTCGGTTCCTGTTTCCACTATTCGCCGCCCGCGGCCCCGGCCCCTCCTGGCATGCCGGGCCGTGATTGGCCCGGCATGCCACGGGCAATCGCAAGATGAAAACACATCTCCTTTGTCGAAATGGGCAGTAATCCCGGGCCGACGACGCGCTCCGGGAGTCAAGGAAACCGCTCATGAACGAAACCAGTCTCCTGTCGCGGCGGCGTCTCCTTCAGGCGGGCGCCCTGGCCGCCGGCGTTGCCGCCCCGGTCCTGGTACGCCCCACACCCGCCGCGGGCAACGCCGCCGCGCCGCCGACCCCGGCTTCCGACCCGTGGCGCGGGCTCAAGATCGGGGTGGCCTCGTACAGCCTGCGGACGATGCCCCTGGAGGCGGCCATCAAAGCGATCGGCCGCGTCGGGCTGTCGTACGTCTCGATCAAGGACGCCCACCTGCCCCGCAAGAGCACGCCCGAGGAGCGGCGCGCGGTCGCGCAGAAGTTCAAGGACGCCGGCATCACGCCGCTGAGCTGCGGGAACATCGGCATGTCCAACAACGAGGCGAACATCCGGGACGCCTTCGAGTACGCGCGTGACGCCGGCATCCCCACCATCGTGTGCAGCCCGGACCCGGCCTCGATGCCCCTCCTGGACAAGATGGTCAAGGAGTTCGACATCAAGATCGCCATCCACAACCACGGGCCGGAGGACAAGCGGTTCCCGTCGCCCTACGACGCCTGGAAGGCGGTGGAGAAGTACGACCGGCGCCTGGGGCTGTGCATCGACGTGGGCCACACGCAGCGGGCCGGCGTGGACCCCGCCGAATCGATCCTGAAGTGCCGGGAGCGACTCTACGACGTGCACCTCAAGGACCTCAACAGCCGGCAGCCCCGCGCCGGCGTGACCGAAGTCGGCCGCGGCGCCCTCGACATCACGTCTATCCTCCAGGCCCTTTTGACGATCCGGTTCGCGCACCTCGTGGGGTTCGAGTACGAGAAGGACGCCAACGACCCGCTGCCGGGCCTGGCGGAATCCGTCGGCTACACGCGGGGCGTGCTGCGGTCGCTGCGCCCGGCGTAAGAAAGGTATCCCCGCCAGATGACACGCCCGCCGGCATCGAGGAAGAAACGCTCCCGCTTCCTGTTTTCCGTGTTTCTTGCGGCGCTGCTCGCCCTCCCGTGCACGGCGGCGGGCGCGGCCAGCGGCGACGCGCTGAAGGCGGGCTTTCAGACTCCGCCGCATTCGGCCAAACCGCACACGTGGTGGCACTGGGTCAACGGGAACATCAGCCGCGCGGGCATCACGGCGGACCTGGAAGCGATGCAGCGGGCGGGGATCGGCGGCGCGCAGATCTTCAACGTGGATGTTGGGCTGCCCGCCGGCCCCGTTCCCTTCATGAGCGACACATGGCGCGTGTTGATGGAGCACGCCATCAAGGAAGCGGACCGGCTGGGCGTTGAGTTGTGCATCCACAACTGCGCCGGCTGGTCCAGCAGCGGCGGCCCCTGGATCAAGCCCGAGCACGCCATGCAGATCCTGGTGTGGTCCGAGACCGCCGCGCGCGGCCCGGCCCGGTTCGAGACGACCCTGCCGCAGCCGACCGCCCGCGTGGGATACTACCGCGACGTCGCCGTGCTCGCCTTCAAGACGCCTTCTGCGCCCGCCGTGCGGATCACGCAGATCGGCGGGAAGGCCGCCTTCGAGCGGCAGGACGTCCCGCCGCCGGACCTTTCCCCCACCCCGCCGGGGGCCGCGATTGCGCGCGACGGCATTATGGACCTGACCGGGCGTATGGACGCTTCCGGCCGGCTCGCCTGGGACGTGCCGGAGGGCGAATGGACCATCCTGCGCGTCGGCCACACGCCGACCGGCAAGGACAACCACCCCGCGCCGCCCGAAGGTCGTGGGCTGGAGTGCGACAAGCTCAGCCGCGAAGCCATGGACCAGCACTGGGGAGGCATGATGGCAGCGGTCCTGAAGGCGGCCGGGCCGCGCCTGGGACGCTCGCTGAACAACGCCCTGATCGACAGCTACGAGGTCGGTAGCCAGAACTGGACGCCGAAGTTCCGCGCCGAGTTCCGCGCCCGGCGCGGGTATGACCCGCTGCCCTTCCTGCCCGTCGTGACCGGGCGCATCGTCGGCAGCCGGGAAATAAGCGAGCGGTTCCTGTGGGACTTCCGCCGCACCATCGCCGACCTGTTCGCCGACAACTATTTCCGGTACTTCGCCGAGCTCAGCCGGAAACACCGCATGCAGTTCTCGGTCGAGCCCTACGGAAACGCCGTGTTCGACGACCTCCAGGTCGGCGGGCTGGCCGACATCCCGATGGGCGAGTTCTGGATCGGCGGTGGGGCGGCCGAAACGGTCAAGATCGCCGCCGCCGCCGCACACACGAACGGCCGGAAGTTCGTCGGAGCCGAAGCGTTCACGGCCGACGAGCAGCGGGGGCGCTGGCTGGTGGAGCCCTACGGCGCCAAGGCATTAGGCGACCGCATGTTCTGCGAGGGCGTCAACCGCTACATCTTCCACCGCTACGCGCACCAGCCCTGGCAGGGGTTGGAGCCGGGGCTGACGATGGGCCCGTGGGGGATGCACCTCGAACGCACCCTGACCTGGTGGGACCAGAGCGCGGCCTGGCTGCGCTACGTCGCCCGCTGCCAGCATCTGTTGCAGTCGGGCCGCTTCGTAGCCGACGTCGTCTATTTCCGCGGCGAGGACGCGCCCAACAGCCTGCCGGGTCGGGCTGGCCTGCGGCCCGAACTCCCCGCCGGCTACGAC
>CADCTO010000051.1 GCA_902805585.1 uncultured Armatimonadota bacterium
CAAACGTAGGGTCTGTTTCGGATTTCCGGGCTATATCAGGATGGGGAGGGTGAGCACTGTGCGAGGCGGCAAACTGACGGTGTCCGTGAAGGCGGTGGCGTTCGCCATCAGGGGGGATCTATCCGAAGAGGTCAAACTGGAGCGGCTGCGTCTCTTCCTCCAGCAGGAGGCGGCGCGCAGGGACGTCCGTCTCGACACCGACGGCCCCATCCTGCAGGGGCGGGTGGACGGCAGGGACGAGTTCTTCTTCTATAACGGGCCCAAGGGCCGGCCCCTGGCCATCCCCGAGATGCCCGAACAATCCTGACACCGGCTGACCGAATACCGGCCGACGCGGTTCTGCACCCGCGGCACCCGGCCGACCGAACCTGCCGGCACTTTTTGAGGTGCCGGCGTCAAACATCATGGCCGCCCGCTTACCTTTCCCATTTTTGTATTACTGTTTCCCGTACCGTCCTTTCCATGCGCCTCCGGCGGCCGTCCCAGAACCTGGGGGACACCGTTGGCGAACTCAAACCGCCACCAGCCGGCCGGGCTTCAAGGGCGTTGGGCCACGGCGGCTCTCCGCGGCAGGTAACAGCGCCGCGGTTTGTGGCGCCCTTTCCGCCTAGCCAAGACGCTCGAAGCCGCAGAAGTCACTGCGGCGGAAAGACGTGGTCCGCTTTCATGAATCGTGAGCGGTCTCCGGGCATGCGACATCCACCTCCGATCGTGGGCCGCCCCGGCGTCGGAAACGATACAGCGAATCACTGATCGCAGGGGCCATGTGGAGGCGCGTACGCCGGAGGCGACGCTCGCCGTCCTGGAGGCCAAGCTGCCCCGGGACAATGGCTCGAAAGCGCCCGCCTGCTGATGCCGTTCGGCAAGCACATCCGCACGGGGCCGCTGCCGCGCTGTTCGACGTGTCCCGTCCTTGATATGTGCCGCCAGGTCGGCGTCAAGGCGCACCGGCCAAACGAGAGCAGAGGCTCTGCTCTCGTTTGGCCGGTGTTCCCGGCGGGAAAGACGAGGCGGAGGAACCAGAACATGAGCCAGGGCAAGGTGGAAGAGCTTCCCGACGAGTACGACGAAGACCTGCACGGGCATCAGGACGGCGGGCGGATGGAGCGGCGTACCGCCTACGACATCAAGGAGCTGCACTCGAAACTGCCGCACCTGACCAACGACCAGTTGCGGGCCATCACGGTCCTGCCGGAAGGGGCGCCGCTGCGCCAGGGCGGCATGTACTGTGACCTGAGCGACCTGGAACGCGGCGCGTTCCTCGCGGAAGGCAATCCCGTGGCGGAGTCCGGCCACTACTACGTCCCGAAGAACGAGACCGGCTACGAGCTGTGGAACCTGCTCACCGGCGGCCCGGAAGCGTCGGCCGGGCGCTGACACCGCGGGGCCGGTTGAGAAAAAAGCCGGTCCGCGGATTCCTGCTGGTAATAGAAGAAGAAGGTTAGGTATAATAGGCAAGCAAAAATTGGGGGTTGTCGTCCTGCCCTTTAGATCGTGACAGGACGACATCCGCCCCAGGTGGGTGGGACAGGCGCGCATGACGAAACCAGTTGTCGGGGTGGTGGAGTGGTTCCGACCCGGCGAGCACGAGCGGGTCGAGCGGGTTCTGGCGGACATCAAGGCGCTCGGGATCAGGGAACTGCGGACGGGCGTGTCATGGGCGGATTCGTATACCCCCGAAGGCGACGCCTGGTACACCTGGCTTCTTCCGCGCCTCGCCCGCGACGTGAACCTGCTGCCGTGCTTTCTGTACACGCCCCCCTCCCTCGGAATCGTCCCTAAAACTGCCTCCCCGCCCCGTGACCCCAGGGCCTTCGCGGACTGGCTCGACCAGATGATCACCCGCTTCGGCGAGCACTTCGAGTGGGTCGAGCTGTGGAACGAGCCCAACAACCTTCGCGAGTGGGACGTCACGCTCGACCCGGAATGGCTCCGGTTCTGTGCGATGGTCGGCGGGGCGGCCTACTGGGCGAAAGAGCGCGGCAAGAAGACCGTGCTCGCCGGCCTCAGCCCCATCGACCCGCACTTCCTGCGCCTCATGGGCGAGCGCGGCGTCCTCCAGTACATCGACGCCGTCGGCGTCCACGGATTTCCCGACACGTTCGAGTACGTCTGGCAGGGCTGGGACACGAACGTCGCCCGCATGCGCGAAGTCCTGGTCGCCCAGAACAGCGGCGCGGAGGTCTGGATCACCGAAGCCGGCTACTCGACGTGGCGGCAGGACGAGCGCCGCCAGGTGGGGGAGTTTATCAATGCGGTGCGGGCGCCGGTGGAGCGTCTCTACTGGTACGCCGCGCACGACCTGGACCCCCGCCTGCCGACCGTGGACGGCTTCCACTCGGACGAGCGCGAGTACCACTTCGGGATGAAGGCTGCCGACGGGACGCCGAAGCTGCTGTACCGCCTGTGGGAGGCCGGGAAAGGCCCGGAGGCAGTCGAGGAGGCCGCGTGGCTCGCCAAACCGGCACCGCTGCCGCGTCGCGAGGAGCGGCCCGCCCTCATCACCGGGGGGGCGGGGTTCGTCGGGACGAACCTCGCGCACCGCCTGCTCTCCTACGGGCGCCCCGTCGTCCTTTTCGACAACCTGTCCCGGCCGGGGGTCGAGCGGAACCTGCGCTGGCTGCGCGAGACGCACGGCGAGCGCGTCCAGATCGAGGTCGCAGACGTCTGCGACCGGTGGGCGCTGGAGCGCGCCGTTTCGGTCGCCGACGAGGTGTACCATCTGGCCGCCCAGGTCGCCGTCACGACCAGCCTGTCCGGGCCGGTCCACGACTTCGAGGTCGACGCGCGCGGGACCCTGAACCTGCTCGAAGCGCTCC
>CADCTO010000052.1 GCA_902805585.1 uncultured Armatimonadota bacterium
GGCTGCGGGATGATCCGGTCAAGCGCCCCGCCGCTCGGCGAAGGCTGGTTCGGCTGGGGCTGCGGCTGCGGCTGCGGGTCCGGTCCGGGCTGCGGCGCCGGTCCGGGCTGCGGCGCCGGTCCCGGGATCGGCTGGACCCCCGGGCCCGGGGCGGGCTGCGCGCCCGGGACCGGCGTGGGCCCGGGGATGACGGGGCCCGGCCCGGGGGCCGGCAGGACGCCGGGACCGGGGCCCGGGTTCGTCCCCGGGGTGGGCCCCGGTTTCGGGATGAGGAAGAACAGGACCGCCGCGAGCACCAGCGTCCCCAGACATCCCGCCGCGGCGCACCCGCCGAAGATTTTGAGGGCCGCGTTGTTGCCGGGCTTGGCCGGCGGCGGTCCCGAGGACAGGGGCGGAGGTGACGACATCGGCGGCGTGGAGTACGTCGGCGGGGGGGAAGCCATCGGGGGCGGCGTCGCGGAGGGCACCGGCGGCGGCGTCGGCATCGGCGGCGGAACGGGGGGCGGCGTTCCCCCGGGTGGCGGCGTCGGTGTGCTCATTGTGCGTTGGCTCCTTTCGCGGCGGTCGAACGCATGCTTGCCAGCGTCTGCTTCATCTCCAGCACGGACGCGCGCAGGCTTTCCACCTCCGCCTGAACGTCAGCCCGGTGCTCGGGGTCGGTCGCCTCGGCGAGCCGCCGCTTGGCCAGGGCGAGCTGGACCTGGCGGTTCTGGAGTTCACGGAGGCCTGCCCAGCCGCCGAAATCGCCCGACGTCAGCAGCTTGCCATAGCGTGCCTGCCCGGCCCCGAAGCTCTGGAGCGCGGCGACCTCCTCGGCGGTGACCACGCCGTTCTCGGTCTCCCCGGCCAGCTCCTCGCGGATGGCGCGGCGCTCACGGCCCAGGGCGTACAGCCCGATGCCGACCAGGACCGCCAGGGGCAGCAGCAGCGCGAACCACGTCCGCGCCACGGCCTCCGAGCCGCCCATCGCGTTGCCCCGTGCGATGATCTGGTGGATCGTGTGGACGAGTATCGCCCCCGCGAAACCCAGCGCCGGGTAGCCGAAGCGCTGGCCCGACGAGCGCGCCTGGGCGGCGGCCCCGAAGCCGGCGCCGATGATCGCGCCGAAAAGCCCGTGCGAGAGCCCGCTCAGGGCGGTCGTCCACACGCTCGTGACCGGGCTGACGGCCAGGCCCATCATGTCGCCCGTCGGGGAAAGGATCTCGCGGATGAAGTCCTGGCCGACGGCGAAGCCCAGGCCCGCCGCCACGCCGTACACGACGCCGTCCATCAGGCCGCTGATCTCGGACCAGCCGCGCTGGCGTTCGATCGCCTCCAGGATGGCGACCCCGGCAAGGATGGCCAGGAACTTCGCCAGCTCCTGGATGAACGCGGAGCGGATCTGGGCCGGCGGGTCCGGCGTCAGCACCAGTATCCGCGACGGGACCAGCAGCGTCACGAAGCCGGCGGCGACGGCTCCGAGGACGAACAACATCGCCATCGCCCAGAGCGGCTCCTTCTCGTTCATATCCAGAAACCGGATCAGCGCGAGATAGATCACGGCGACGACGAGGGCCACGGCGAGCGCAGAGGCGGGACTCGCTTGCCCCACTTGCAGAATCATTGGCAACCTCCTTGGAAGAGATTCGGACGGTCGTCGGGCGGCGCCTCGGGAGTCGAAAAAGAAGCGTGGTGTGCCGGCGCGCGTTCCCGTAAGCTCATCAAATCGCGCCATTATACTAACTTGCGAGCAGGCAGTCAAGCGTTTCGGCGTCCCCGGGGGTCGGCGTTAAAGTCGCTTGACTTCTGGGGCGGGTAGCGTTATTATTCCAAGCAGGCGTTGTGTGCCGTCCGCCCCTGCATTTTTGCGGGGGCGCCGCCGACAATCAAGACAGCGAGGCGCGTGCGCCGCCCTCGTGACCGTCATACGCCGTCTCCTTCCGCCGGATCGTCACATCGCCAACAAAGGTATGACCTTGATCCCATCCAACCCGCAATCGCCCGCGGGGGGCGTTGTTCCCCCGCCGTCCGTCGTGCCGCCCGCGCGCAAGGCCAGCCTGAACGCGATCGTCGTCGGCATCATCCTGTTCGGTCTGCTGCTGTTCTTCATCGACATCGCGATCATCGGTGTCGCGGTCGGGCCCGCGGGCGTCCTGACCGCCGCGCTGCTGGCGATCCTGCCCGCCCCGATCTTCCTGGCGCTGGCGCTGGCCCTGGACCGGCTGGAGCCGGAGCCGCCCTGGATGCTCGCCTCCGCCTTTTTCTGGGGGGCGACCGTGGCCGCCTTCTTCTCGGGCATCTTCAACACGATCAACGGCACTATCGTGGCCGCCTTCGCCGGCAAGGCCGCGGGGCAGGCGGCCATGGCCACTATCTCCGCGCCCTTCGTCGAAGAGATCGCCAAGGGGGCCGTCCTTTTGATCCTCTGGGTGTGGAAAAAGGACGAGTTCGACAACGTCATGGACGGCATCATCTACGCCGCGATGGTCGGGCTCGGCTTCGCCATGACGGAAAACATCCAGTACTACGCCCAGGGGCTCAAAGGCGGCGGGCTGGTGCCGACGGTCATCCTGCGCGGCGTCTTCTCGCCGTTCGCCCACCCGCTGTTCACCAGCATGACCGGCATGGGGCTGGGCCTCGCCCGCCAGACGAACAAGCCCGTGCTGAAATACGCGGCCCCGGTCCTGGGGCTGGGGATGGCCATGCTGCTGCACGGCATCTGGAACGGCGCGCCCACCTTCCTGGGGGGGCTGGGCCTGTTGGGCATGTACTTCCTGATCATGGTGCCGCTCTTCATCGGCATGATCGTCTACGCCAACGTCCTGCTCCGCCGCGACGCGGAGGTCCTGCGCCAGCATCTCTGGGCCGACGTGCAGTCGGGACTGCTGACGCAGGACGAGTTCGAAACACTGACCGCGCCCGGCGCGCGCTCGCGCGCCGCACGCCAGGCCCTCACGAGCGGCGGCGTCGAGGCGTGGAAGGCGCGCCGGCGCTACCACCACGTCGCCAGCGAACTCGCCTTCCTGCGCCAGCGCATGGCGGCCAACCCCGCCCTCCGGGACGCCGCGAACGTCCAGCAGGAGGCCGCGTTCGTGGAGCAGCTACGAACACTGCGCGGCGGACAACCAAGCTGAGGGATGAGGTGCCAGGGATGAGGGATGAGGTGAAGAAGCGGCCTGCCCCCTTTCATCCCTCATCCCTGGCACCTCATCCCTTTCCCTAAGGAGCACTACATGCGAGATCATCTGAAAAGCGCGACGAACGGCATCTGGTTCGAGGTCGGCGGCGTGCTGCTGTTCGTAGCCGTCGTGGCCGGGCTGAACGCGGCGCTTCGTCCGACGCTGGACGGGACGGGGCGGCTGCTGGCCGGCGTCCTGCTGGCGGTCGTGCCCGCGCTGATCTGGCTGACGGCGTTCTACCGGCAGGACAAGTTCGAGCCGGAGCCCAAGAAGTTCGTGCTCGGCGTGTTCCTGCTGGGCGCGCTGCTGGCACAGGCGGTCGGGCAGCCGCTGATCCGGAGCCTGTTCCGCGTCGACAACTGGTTCGGCGCGCACCCGGCCGTCCAGGTCATCACGACGGTCCTGATCGTGGGCATCATCCAGGAGTTCCTCAAGTACGCCGCGGTCCGCTACACCGTTTTCGACTCGCCCGAATACGACCAGCGCGTGGACGGCATCATCTACGGGGCATCGGCGGGCCTGGGCTACGCGACCGTGGTCAACATCCTGTACGTCGTGGAGCGCCAGGGCGTCGACCTGGCCGTGGGCGCCATCAACGTGGCGGTGGCGACCCTGGCGCACGCCAGCTTCGCGGGCCTGATGGGCTACTTTTTGGGGCGGGCGAAGTTCGACAGCATGGGCCCGTTCTGGCTGCCGATCGGCCTGCTGATCTCGGCGACCCTGAACGGCGTCGTGACCTACCTGCTGGGGCAGGTCGTCCTGCTGGGGAACGGCTTCGACGTCAACCCGATCAACGGCCTGATCGTCGCCGTGGCCCTGGCGGGCGCGACGTTCGCGCTCCTGTTCCGGCACATCCGCCGTCTTCGCGAGGAAGGGGCCGGCCTGAGCCCGGCCTCCGCATAGGAAAGGAGCACCACACCACCATGGCAACTACCGACGTTGCTTCCCCGCCGGCCGCCCGCCGCCGCGGCGAGGAGCCGGAAGCGTTCGTCTGGCTGACCGTCGCGCTCGCCCTGCTTCTCGGATGGCTCGTCCAGGGTTCCGTGGTCAACCGGACCAAGACCGCCGAGGTCGGGCAGAGCGCCGTCACCTACCCCGCGAGCTGGTCGCCGGTCGATGAGAAGGATGCCACGTTCGCCGCGGCGGACCTGTTCGGCGGCGGCGGTTACGGCGCCCGCGTCAGCCTGTACCAGGTGCCCAGGACGACGCTGCTGCCCGGCCAGCAGCAGGGCGGCCAGCAGCAGGGCGGGCTCGTGGAGGCCGCCACGCAGTGGTCGATCCAGCGCGGGCGGGACGTGTCCGGCTACCGCGTGCTGGGCATCCGCCCCGTCCGGCTCAAGGGGCGCGAGGCCGTCAACATCGACGTGGCCTACGTCGCCAACCCGCCGCAGGGGGCGGCGCCGAACGCGATGCCGGGCCTGATGCACGCCGTCCACACCCTGGTTCCCGCCGGCGACCAGTTCTACGTGCTGGCGTTCGCGACGGAGAGCCACGAGTTCGCCCGGCGGACGGCGCTCCACGAGAAACTGCTGGACAGCTGGCGTTTGCCGTGAGGATGGAGAGGACGACCATGAAAAGCACTCCTGCAGGTGTCGCCCTCGCAGCCGCCGGCCTCTTCGGGGCCGGTCTAATCGCCGGCTGCCCGAAACCGGCGGTGCAGCCGGTCAACCCTCAGCCCGGTCCCGTGGTCCAGGGCGGAGGCGGTTCCACGCTCAGCAGCGAAGCCCAGCAGCGGGCCATGCTGGCTACGGTCAAGGTCTGGATCTTTGACAGGAACGACCGCTTCATGGGTTCGGGCTCGGGCACGGTCATCAGCAACGACGGGTTGATCATCACCAACTGGCACTGCGTCGGGGACATGAACACGGGCCAGGTCTACAACCCGATGGGTTATCTGGTCGTGGGCCCGACCAAGGACTTCCGCCAGTCCGCCGTGCCCTCCTTCATCGCGCAGGTGCGTTCCGGCGACCCGAAAAATGACATCGCGATCCTCCAGATCGTCGGCTTATATAATGGGCAGCAGCTGCAGCCCGCGCCCCTGCCCGCGGGCGGGTTGTCGCTGACGCCCGTCGCGATCGGCGACGCCAACAAGGTGAACCTCGGCGAATACATGGCCGTCATCGGGTACCCCGGCGTCGGCGGTGACACGGTGACGCTGACGGACGGGAAAGTCGCGGGCGTCGCCGACATGGACGGCAACGGCCAGCCCGACGCCTTCAAGACGGACGCGCTGGTGAACCACGGCAACAGCGGCGGACTGGCCGTGAACGCGCGGGGCGAGCAGGTCGGCGTCCCGTCGAACAAGCGGACCGGGCAGGACAACGACATTCTGTTCCTCGTCCGCATGGTCAGCCTGGCCGCGGCGCCGCTCCAGCAGGCGATGACGAGCCCGATGCAGTTCCCGCAGGGCGGACAGCAGCCGCAGCCGCAGCCGCCCCCGCCGGGGCCCACGCCGCAGCCGACGCCGCAGCCCACCCCGCAGCCGCAGCCGGCGCAGGGCGGTCTGGTCATCCAGGGCAAGGTCGTGGACGCCGACACGCAGCAGGCCATCCCCGGCGCGCTGTTCCTGATCCTCAAGCCCGGCGTGACGGTCGAGCAATTCGCCCAGGCCGCCACCAAGGACGCCCGGCTGGCCCTCCTGGCCGCCGCGGGCTCCACCGACCAGAGCGGCGCCTTCCAGACGACGGCGCTCCCCGGCGGGCAGAAGTACACCGCCATTGCGATGGCGCAGGGCTACCGCGCCCGCGCCTTCGTGAACGCCCTGGACCTCCCGGCCACCGGAACGGTGGTCTCCATCAGCCAGCCGATCGCCCTGCAGCGGGCGCAGTAGGGTCAGGGCGGGGACTGTCCTATACCGTTAGAATGAAGAAGACGATCATGAAAAGCATTCCAATACGTATCACGCTCACCGCTGCCGGCCTCGTCGGCGGCGCACTCCTCGCGGGGTGTCCCGTACGGCCGGTGCAACCGGATACTCCCCAAGGTCCGGTGACACCTGCAGTCCAGGGCGGGTCCGGCCTGAGCAGCGAGGCCAAGGTCAAGGCCATGATGGCGACGGTCAAGGTGTGGATCTATGACCGGAACGACCGGAACCTCGGCTCCGGCTCGGGCACGGTCATCAGCAACGACGGGCTGATCATCACCAACTGGCACTGCGTCGGGGACACGGACACCGGCCAGGTGTACCACCCGATGGGCTACCTGGTGGTCGGCCCGACCAAGAGCTTCCGCGAACCGGCGGTCCCGACCTATATCGCGCAGGTGCGCGCGGGAGACCCGAAGAACGACGTCGCGATCCTCCAGATCGTCGGCCTGTTTAACGGGCAGCAGCTGCAGCCCGCTCCCGCGCCCGCCGGCCTGTCGCTGACCCCGATCAAGGTCGGCGACGCCAACAAGGTGGACATCGGCAGCTACGTGGCCGTCATCGGGTATCCGGGCGTCGGCGGCGACACCATCACGCTGACGGACGGCAAGGTCGCCGGCGTCGAGGACTTCAACGGCGACGGCGTCCAGGACTCCTTCAAGACCGACGCCCAGATCAACAGCGGCAACAGCGGCGGTCTGGCCTGCAACGCGGAGGGTGAGCAGATCGGCATCCCGTCCAACACGCGCGGCGACGCGCGCAAGATGGACATGCTCCACTACATCCGCATGGTCAGCCTGGCGGCGGCGCCGCTGCAGCAGGCGATGACGAGCCCGATGCAGTTCCCGCAGGGCGGACAGCAGCCGGCGCCCCCGCAGCCGACGCCTCCCCAGCCCACGCCACCCCAACCGACCCCGCCGCAGCCGGCGCAGGGCGGCATGGTCGTGCAGGGCAAGATCGTGGACGCCGACACCAAGCAGCCTATCCCCGGTGCGCTGTTCCTGGTCCTCAAGCCGGGCGCGACCGTGGAACAGTTCCAGCAGGCCGCCACCAAGGACGAGCGGCTCGCGCTTCTGGCCGCCGCCGGCGCCACCGACCAGAGCGGCGCCTTCCAGACGACGGCGCTCCCCGGCGGGCAGAAATACACCGCCATCGTCGGGGCCGAGGGCTACCGCCCCCGCGCCTTCGTGGACGCCGTGGATCTCCCGGCCGGCGGGACCGTGTTCTCCATCGGCCAGGCGATCGAGCTGCAGCGGGCGCAGTAGCGGGATAGAGCCCGGATAGGCGGAGGCGACCGGCGGGCGAAGGGCAGGGGGCGGACTCCGGTCGAACGACCGGAGTCCGCCCCCTTGACGGTTGCCGCCTGTCACGCGTCCGGGAACCGTAGCGTTATGCAAACCACCGTTGCCATCCTCGCGGGCGGCCTGAGTCGGCGCATGGGCCAGGACAAGGCGGTTCTCGTCCTGAACGGCAGAACCTTGCTGGAGCGCGCCGCACGGACGGCGCACGACGTCGCGCCGTCCGTGCTTGTCGTCGGGCGGGACCGCCCTCCCGGCTGGCCGATCCCCGACACGCGCTTCGTGCCCGACGACCTGACGGACGTCGGGCCGCTCGGCGGGCTGGCGACCGCGCTGCGGAGCGCCGGCGGCGACGACGTGCTGGCCGTGGCCTGCGACATGCCCCGCCTTACCCCGTCCGCGCTCCGCTGGCTCTTCGAGCAGGCTGTGACCCGTTCGCCTGAATCGCATGGTGTCGCCGTCCTGAACGAAGGGCGCGTGGAACCCCTGTTCTCCGTGTATGCCGCCGCCTGCCTCCCGCTGATCGAAAGCCAACTGGCCGCCGGCCGTCGCTCCCTCCACGCGCTGATCACGGCGGGCCGGTTCGAGCAGGCCGAAGCGCCACCTGACATCTGTGCCGCCCTTGTGAACGTGAACACCCCGGAAGAGTGGGCGGGGATAGTCGAGCGTTGAAGGCCGACTTCGCCCTCTTCACCAGACCGCGGATTCACCCGCCGGCCCCTCCGGCCTTCAACGCTCGACGATCCGAAACCCGTAGCCGACGCCGCGCCGCGTTTCCAGCAGATCCGCCGTTTCGGGCGGGAGTTTGGCGCGCAGGCGGCGCACGTGGATGTCTACGGTCCGCTCGCCGCCCTCGAAATCCAGGCCCCACACCAGGTCGAGCAGGCGGTCGCGCGCGAAGAACTTCCCGCGGTGGTGCAGCAGGAACCGGAGCAGCTCGAACTCGCGCGGGGTGAGCGGCAGGGGACGGCCGGCGTTGTCGGCCGCGCGCCCGCCGGTCAGGTCCAGCGTGACTCCGGGGAACGTGAGCGTGTCCGCGGAGCGCAGGTGCCGCTTGCGGAAAAGCAGCAGCGTGATGCGCGCGAGCGCCTCGCCGGGCGTGTACGGCGGGAGCAGGAAGTCGTCCACGAAGGCGGGCCAGTCGGGCTGGGGCAGGTGCCGCGACGCCAGCAGGGCCAGGCGGAGCGGCGTGGGGGCGTCCTCGCCCCAGGCGTGGCGCAGCAGGCGCCCGACGTGGCGCAGCGGAAGGCAGTCGGGCGCCGAGGAGACGTCGATCAGCAGGACGTCGGGCGGGCGCCCGGCGAAGGCGCGGCAGAGGAAGACCGCGTCCTCCGGGCAGCCGTCCAGGACGGCACGCGCGACGGCATAGCCCTCGGCGGCGAGGACGCGGCCGAGGGACGCGAGGGGGCCTCCCTCCGGCGTCGGGGCGACGACGAGGACGTTTTGCATGGCGGCGGCGTGTGCTCGGTCGGAGCCGGCCCGCGTCACTGCGGCTGTCGTGTCGTTATCGCCTGCGCGTCATCGCCCGGCGGGAAAAAGAGAGTATGGCACACGCCGCGCCATGCGTCAAGAGCCGGTCGCCGGCAGCGGCCGGCCGCCGGCTTCGTCTTTGGAAAAGAGGTTGAAACCCGGGCCGGGGCACTCGCCGCCTTCCGCGGGTTGCTGCGGCTCGTTTGTCAGGGTCAATACGAGGTCGCCCGTTTCCGTCAGGCGGACGGGGTAGGTCGTGATGCCGCAGGTGCCGAGCAGCGGCGTGCCGGTCTTGAGGTCGAACTTCCAGGCGTGGAACGGGCAGACGATGGTGGTGCCGCCGAGCAGGCCGTCTGCGAGCGGGCCCTGGCGGTGCGGGCAGGCGGACTGCGTGGCGTACACTGCCCCGCCCCGCAGGTGGAACACGGCGACCGAACGGCCCGCGACCAGGAAGTCGCGCCCCTCGCCGGGCGGGATCTGGGCGAGGGGGCCGAGCACGGATTCGGACTGCGGTGCGGCGGAGGGCGGCGGCGCCGCCTCGGGCGTCTGGATCATCGGGCGGCCTCCTGGAGTACGGGGAGCGTGGTGACGAACTGGTTCGGGGTCCGGGGCGCGTCGGCCTCTTTCCACGGGTCGGCGTAGGCGCCGAGGCTCTCCTCAAGGGCGGCGTCCAGCCGCGCGGCGATGCCCTCGCTGTCGTCCACGACGATCGCGCGGATCGTTTCCAGCCCGACGCGCGGCACGAAGTCGTAGGTGCGCTCCAGCCACCTGGCGTTCTCGCGGTAGTACTGCATGAAGCGGCCCATAAAGAGCATGGCGTCCTCGTGCGACTCGACGGTGCACAGCAGGTCGCCCTTGCGCACGTTCGCGCCCGCCGCACCGCCGATATAGATCTCCCACTTGCCGCCCTCGACCGCCACCGCGCCCACATCCTTGACCAGGGCTTCCGAGCAGTTGCGCGGGCAGCCTGCGGTCGCCAGCTTCAGCTTCGCCGGGCTTTCGAGCCCCGCGAACCGTTTCTCGATCTTCTGCGCCAGGGCCGTGCTGTCGCCGAGCCCGAAGCGGCAGAAGTCGGTCCCGACGCAGCTCTTGCAGGTGCGGTACGACTTGCCGTAGGCGTGCCCGGACGGCATGTCCAGGTCCTTCCAGACGGCGGGCAGGTCCTCCTTGCGGATGCCCAGCAGGTCGATGCGCTGGCCGCCGGTCAGCTTGACCATGGGGACCCGGTACTTGTCGGCCACGTCGGCGATGCGGCGCAGCTGGTCCGGGCTGGTGATGCCGCCGGGGATCTGCGGCACGACCGAAAAGGTGCGGTCCTTCTGGATGTTGGCGTGGACGCGGTCGTTGATGAACCGGGCGTCGCGCTCGTCCTCGTACTCGGCGCCCCAGAGCGTTTTCAGGAGCGAGGCGAGCCCCATCTTGCTCCCGGCGTCCTCGACCCCGCTTGCGAGCGCCGCGAACACGGCCGACACGGACTTGAGTCCCTGCTCGCGGATCGCGCGGATCAGCTCGGGCTTGGCGAGCGGGACGCCGGGCACGTAGTAGTGGACGGCGGGGTCCTCGTCCACCTGGCCGTCGCAGGCCCACTCGAAGACCTCCTGGACGAGCGCCTTGCAGGAGCCGCAGCCTGTCCCGGCGCGCGTGGCCTCCATGACCATCTTGAGGCTGCGCTTGCCGCCCGCGACGCACTTCTTGATGGCGCCCTTGCTGACGCCGTTGCAGTTGCAGACCTGGGCCGCGTCGGGCATCTCCAGCATCGTGGTCTGTTTGGAGGGCGCGCCGATGTCGAAGAGGAGCGACAGGCGCTCCTCGGGCAGCGGCATGGCGCGGTCGAACGCCTGCATCAGGAAGGCGACCTTGTCCAGATCGCCCAGGAGCTGCGCCCCGATCAGCAGCCCGTCGCGGATGATGATCTTCTTGTAACGGCCCCGCTTGGGCTCGGAAAAGACCACGACCTCGTCGCGCTCCTCCTCCGGCTCGATCACGCCCATGGACGCCAGTTCGACGCCCATGACTTTCAGCTTGGTGGCGATCTTGGAGCCGTGGTAGGCGGCCTGCGGGTTCGCGCCGGTGATGTGGTCCGCGAGCACCTGCCCCTGTTCCCAGAGGGGAGCCACCAGCCCGTACACGCGGCCCCGGTGCTGCGCGCACTCGCCGACGGCGTAGACGTCCGGGTCCTCGGGCGACTGCATCCGGTCGTTCACGACGATGGCGCGCTCCACGGTCAGGCCGCACTCGCGACCGATCTCGGCGTTGGGCCGGATGCCGCACGACACGACCACCATGTCGCAATCCAGCACGGACCCGTCCTTGAAGCGCAGGCCCGTCACGCTCTCGTCGCCCAGGACGGCCGCGGTGGACGTGGACGTGTGGACGTGGACGCCCATCTTCTCCATGGCGCTGCGGAGGATCGCCCCGCCCTGCGCGTCGATCTGGTTCTCCATCAGGTGCGAGGACAGGTGGATGACGTGCACCTCGACGCCGTAGCGGAGCAGGCCGCGGGCGGCTTCGAGCCCCAGCAGCCCGCCGCCGATCACCGCGGCGCGGCGGCACTTGGTCGCGTACCCGCCGATCTTGTTGCAGTCGTCGATGGTGCGGAACACGAACACGCCGGGCTTCATCGAATCCTTTTCCGCGCCGGGCAGCGTCAGTCCCTCCATCGGCGGCACGAAGGCGCGGCTGCCGGTGGCGATGATCAGCTTATCATAGGGCACCTCGACGCGATCCTCGCCCTCGCCCGACCGCGCGCCGAAGACGGTGCGCGACGCGCGGTCGATGTGGGTGGCGCGCACGCCGGCGTGGAGGGTGACGTGGTTCTCGGCGTACCAGGACAGCGGGTTCAGGAAGATGTCCTGCGTGTCCTGCGTGCCGTTGAGCACGTTGGACAGGAGGATGCGGTTGTAGTTGCCGTAGGGCTCATCGCCCAGCATTACGATGTCGAACGTGTCGCCGCCGCCGCGCGCCAGGATCTCCTCCACGGTGCGGGCCCCGGCCATGCCGTTGCCGATCACGACTAACTTCTGTCTT
>CADCTO010000053.1 GCA_902805585.1 uncultured Armatimonadota bacterium
ACCTGGGACGGCGGCCGCGTGGCGCGCAAAGAGCAATTGTACGATCACGACTACCTGTGGGAACCATAAAGGCGGGATAGCGTCACGAGTTCCGTGAATCCGCCAAAGAGGAAATACGCGCAGGGGGCGCCGCCGGCGGCGCCCCCTTTGCCCGACGAGACCGCCGTCTCCGCCCCGGAAGCCGAAGCCGCCGCCACCGAAGCGCCCCGCGCGCAGAACCCCGGGCCCGCCGCACGGGCCGACATCCTCCAGGGAAACGTGCACGCCGGAGTGTTCCGGGTCGCCCTTCCGTCCGTGGCCACGATGCTGCTCCAGACGACCAACGGTTTCCTGGACCGGTTCTTCGTCGGCGATCTCGGCCCTGACGCGTTGGCCGCGGTCACGGTCTCGATGTCGCTGATGTTCGCGCTGATGTCGGCGGCGATGGCGATCTCGGTCGGCACGACCGCCCTGGTCGCCCGTTTCATCGGCCAGGAAGCGCCGGAGGAAGCCGAACGGGCCGCGCAGCAATCGCTCGTTCTGGCCCTGGTGGCCGCGGTGGTGGTCGGGCTGTTCATGTGGGCCGTCCGCCCCCACCTGCTCGCGGCAATGGGCCTGGAGGCTCGGACGCGCGACCTCGCCCAGAGCTACCTGAACTGGGTGATCCTCGGGCTGCCCTCGCTGTTCGGGATGCTGGTGCTGAACGGCGCGTTCCGCGGCCTGGGCGATACCGTCCGCCCGTTCTGGGTCTCGCTGGGCGCGAACGCCGTCCATGCCTTCGGCAACTGGCTCCTGATCTTCGGCAATCTGGGCTTCCCGCGCATGGGCCTGCCCGGAGGGGCGCTCGCCCTGGTGATTTCTCAGGTCGTGGCTTTCGGCCTGTACCTGTACTTCCTTAGACGGTCACGGCTGGCCGGCGCACTGAAGCGCCAGGGCTGGCGGCCCGACTGGGGCTGGTTCTGGCGCATCGGGCGCATCGGCCTGCCCGCGTCGGCGCAGCAGCTCCTCCGCGTCGGGTCGATGCTCGCCTTCCAGGGCATCCTCGCGCGCACCGCGGCGGGCAGCGCGGCGGTCGCCGCCCTCGGCGTCGGGCTCGTCTCCGAGTCCATCGCCTTCATGCCGGGCTTCGGCTACAGCATCGCCGCCTCGGCCTTCGTCGGCCAGAACCTGGGGGCGCGGCAGGTCAAGCGCGCCCACGACGGCGCCTGGGCCGCCACCTGGCAGGCTTTGCTCATCATGACCGTGATGGGCGCCGTCTTCTGGGTCTTCGCTGAGCCGTTCGCGCGCCTGTTCGTCCACTCCTCCGAGGCGACGCCGGTCGAGCGCGAGCAGGTCGAGACCACCATCGCCCTGACGGTCGCGTACCTGAAGATCAGCGCCTGGGCCGAGCCGTTCCTGGGCCTGGGCATGGTGTTGACGGGGGCGCTGCAGGGCGCGGGCGAGACCAAATCCCCCACCCTCATCACGATCCTCTCGATGATCGTGTTCCGCCTGCCGCTGGCGTGGCTGCTGACGGTGCACCTGCCGTACGGCGCGACCGGCGGATGGTACGCCATGGCCGCCTCCACCGTCGTCCAGGGCGTGCTAACGGTGCTCGTCTTCCGGCAGGGCCGCTGGCGGCGCGTGCGCGTGTGAAGCCACAGGGGGGCGGAGCCCGCCGCACGCCGCGAACACGGCCCCCACGACGACCGCGCCGCAGACCCACAGGAACCAGTCGCCCCAGCGCACGAAGGGCGTCCGGTCCGCGCGCAGGCGGACCTCACCGGAGACGACCCCGCGCTTGTTGATGCCCAGTTGTTCGTGAACGCGGCCCCACGGGTCTACAATCTCCGAGATGCCCGTCGCGGCCGCGCGCACGAGCCAGCGCCGCGTCTCGACCGCGCGCAGCACGGAAAGATCGGCGTGCTGATACGGGCCGGCCGTGGTACCGAACGTCTGGTCGCTGGTCAAAAGCACGAGGAAGCCGGCGCCGTCCCGGACACGCCGGGCGGCGAGTTTTGGGAAGGCGCTTTCGTAGCAGATGAGTGCTCCCACCCGCGCCGCACGGTCCGGCGACGCGCCGGTTTCCAGTACCCCGGACGACGACCCGAAGTTGAAGTCTTGCGAGGGAACGTTGTACTGCGCGTAGATAGGGCCCAGGAACCGGCGAAGCGGGAAGAACTCCCCGACCGGCACCAACTGTGTTTTGTCGTAGCGCCCCGCGACGACCCCGTCCGGTCCTATGAGGATCGCGGTGTTCCAAAACCGGCTCTGCTCGTCTACGTCCACCGAACCGACCAGAAGCGGCGTCCGCGTGTTCCTGGCAAGAAACGACACGGCGTTCAGCAGGTAGGGGTCACGCAGCAGCCGCCCGGGAACGACCGTTTCCGGCCAGGCGATCAGAGCGGGGCGCTCCTTCCCCGCCTCCATCGTCAGGCCCACGTAGGTCCGCAGCGTCTCCTGCCGCTCTTCCGCGGAGTAGGTCCCGCTCGGCTTCGGGATGCTCCCCTGGACGATCGCCGCGCTCCGGACGGCCCCGCTGCCGGGCGCCGCCCGCATCGCCACCGCCCCCGCGCCTCCGAGCGCGAGCGGGACGAGCGCCGCCAGCGCGGCGAAGCGCGCGGCGCTCCGCCGGTCATCGCGCTGCCGCCAGGCCTCGCCGAGCAGGCCGCCAACTGCGGCGACCGCGAACGACACGCCCCACTGCCCCGTCACCGAGGCCACCTGGACCAGGGGCAGCGCCCGCACCTGCGTCGCGGCAAGGAGGAACCAGGGAAACGCGAAGCGCCCCCAGGTCCGGGCGCCTTCCAGCAGCGCCCACAGCGCCGCGAACACCCAGGGACGCGCCCACGG
>CADCTO010000054.1 GCA_902805585.1 uncultured Armatimonadota bacterium
GGAGCGGCTCGGCAGGGAAGGGGGCAGGGGGGATAGGTAGACTGCGGCGGCCCGGTACACTCCGGCACTCCCCCTCCCTTCCGACGGGGAGGGGGCAGGGGGGAGGGGTGGTACAATACGGACGACACCACTCCCGGAGACGAACCCTTCCTCATGCGCTATTCCGCGCCAAAATACACCTACGATGTGCTTCCTGCCCCGCCTTCGGGGGCGACGCAGGCCCGTCCCTGGATTGAAGACTCGTCCAGATGGCACTGGCTCGAAGGTATCTTCCGTGAACTGTGCGCGCTGTACAGCTACGAGGAGATTCGCACGCCCGTTTTCGAGGCGACCGATCTGTTCCACCGCGCCGTCGGCGAGAGCACCGACATCGTCTCGAAGGAGACCTACGACTTCACTACCCGCGGCGGCGACGACCTGACGCTGCGCCCGGAAGGGACCGCGGGCGCGCTCCGCGCCTACGTACAGCACCGGCTCCACATCGAACGGCCGGTCACCAAGCTGTACTATATCGGCCCGAACTTCCGCTACGAGCGGGGGCAGGCCGGCCGTTATCGGCAGCACTACCAGGCGGGCATCGAAGCGCTGGGGGCGGGCGGGCCGGACATCGACGCGGAAGTCATCGCGATCGCGATGGCCTTCTACACGCGGCTGGGCATCACGCGGCTGACGCTGAAGCTGAACTCGCTGGGGACCGCCGAAAGCCGCGCGCGCTACGTCGAGGCCCTGCGCGCCTACGCGGAACCGCTGCTTCCCGAGATGAGCGAGGACAACCGGCGACGGTACCAGACGAACGCCCTGCGGATGCTGGACACCAAGCACCCGCGCGACCTGGAACTGCTCGCCGACGCCCCGGCCCTGACGGACTACCTGGACCCGGAAAGCCGGGCGCACCTCGACACGCTGCAGCACTACCTGTCGGGCCTGGGCATCGCGTACGAGATGGACCCGCGCCTCGTGCGCGGCTTCGACTACTACACCCGCACCACGTTCGAGATCCAGTCGCCGGACGTCGGCGCGCAGAGCGCCCTGGGCGGCGGCGGGCGCTACGACGGCCTGGTCGAGCAGCTCGGCGGGCCGCCGACGCCCGGCATCGGGTTCGGCCTCGGCATCGAGCGGGCGCTGATCGCGCTGGAAACCGCCGGGGTCCCCGTGCCCGAGCCGCCCGGGATCGTCGCCTTCCTGTGCCCGCTCGGCGACGCCGCCCGCGCCGCGTGCGTCAACCTGCTGTCGCACCTGCGCTCGGCGAACCTCGCCGCCGACATGGACTACACCGGCCGCAAGATGAAGGCGATGCTGGAGCAGGCCGACAAGCTCCGCGCCCGCTACGCCCTGATCGTCGGCGACAGCGAGATCGAGCGGGGCGTCGTCCAGGCGCGCGACATGCGGACCACGCAGCAGACCGAGATCCCGGTCGCCCACATCGCCGAAAGCCTGCGCGGCCTGGGCGGCCTCTCCGAAGCAGGCCGGTAACCGCCCGTTAACACGAGGGGGAGCCGGGTGATTGCCCGGCTCCCCCTGCTTCAGTCCGCGAAGGCGGACTTCGTGTTTTCTTGAGCCGGCAGTTCACTGCACGGCGTAAACGACAAACGTGACCCGCCCCCTACGCCGCCTTCGCCAGTTCCCCCGCCCCTGCGCGGTTCGCCTCGCGCACGAGACCCCTCAGCGTCGTGTCCACGGCCTCGTGCGGCACCTGACACGTCCCCGCCGCGCCGTGGCCGCCGCCGCCGTACCGCCGCATCAGCGAGCCGACGTGGACGCGGGACGTGCGGTTCACGATGCTGTGCCCGCAAGCCATCACGCAGTTCTGGTTGCGGAAGCCGTTCACCACCCAGATCGACAGGCTCTGCTCCGGGTACAGCGCGTACACCAGGAACCGGTTGCCCGAATAGATCGACTCCACGTCGCGCAGGTCCGTCACCACGACGTCGCCCTCGGTCCACGTGTACTCCGCGAGCATCTGCCGGAACTGCGCGTCCTGCTCGAAATAGCGTTCGACCCGCTCCCGCACGTCCGGAAGCGTCAGGATCTCGTCGATGCTGAGGTGCGTACAGGCGTCGATCAGATCGTACATCAATTGGTAGTTACTGATGCGGTAGTCCCGGAAGCGCCCGAGCCCCGTGCGCGCGTCCATCAGGAACGACAGCAGCGGCCAGCCCGTCGGATTCAGGATCTCGTCGCGGGAAAACTGCGCCGAGTCCGCCTTGTCCACTTCGGCCATCATCTCCTCGACGCCCGAGAAGCGTCCGGCGCCATAGTGGTCGTAGACGACGCGGGCAGCGCTCGGCGCCAGCCGGCATTCGCCCCGGAACGCCATCGTCCCGACGACGCGCTCCAGTTCGGTGGCGTGGTGGTCGAACCACAAACCGCAGCCCGGCACGTACGGCACGTTGGTCAGGACGTCGTCCGCCGTGACCTCGAATTTGCCGTCCTGCAGGTCCTTGGGGTGGACGAACCGGATCGAGTCGATCTGCTCGACCTGCTTGAGAAGAACGGCGCAGACCAGGCCGTCGAAATCCGAGCGCGTAACCAGACGCATGAGTATCCTCCTATTCCACCCGGGTTATCGGCATCCGCGCCGCGCTGGTTTAGGCCCCCGGTGGCGACATTCGGAACGGCGCGCGGTTTTCTACCATGCTTCTACCTCGCATCTACCACGCTTCTGCCTCCCTGCGGGCTCCGGGCCGGCCGCGGGCGATTTGCATACCGCCGGACGCCTGTGCTACACTGGACCCGACAACCATGAACACCGCCGCGCTCACCGACGAAAACGCCGTTTCCGCCGCACCGCTCCTGCCCCCCGACG
>CADCTO010000055.1 GCA_902805585.1 uncultured Armatimonadota bacterium
TCGCTTCGGCATAGTGATAGTCCAGGCCGAACTTGGAGCGCCCCGCGCCCGAGACGCCGGATTTGGCGTCGACGACGATGCCCTTCGTTTCGATCCAGCCGCCGGACAACAGCGGCGCCAGCGCCAGGATGGCCGCGGTCGGGTAGCAGCCGGGGTTGGCCACCAGCTGCGCGCCCCGGACGTACGCCTTGTTCCACTCGGGGAGCCCGTAGGCCGCCTGGTTCAGCAGCGCCGCCGCCAGGTGCTCGATCTTGTACCACTTCTCGTACGTGTCCACGTCCCGGAGGCGGAAGTCCGCCGACAGGTCGACGACACGCTTGCCCAGGTCCAGAAGCTCCGGCGTTGTTCTCATCGCCGCGCCGTTCTCCTGCGCCAGAAAGAGGACGTCCGCGGCCTTGGCCGCCTGGGGCACGCTGAACCTCTGGCAGACCAGCGCGCCCGCCGGGGTGCCCTCCAGCCCGCGGAACGCGCGCGCGAGCGGCCGCCCCGTGTACGTTTCCGAGACGGCGTAATTGATACGCACCTCGGGGTGGCGCCCGAGCAGGCGCACCAGCTCTCCCCCTCCGTAACCGCTGACCCCGACGATCCCGACCGAAATCATATTCCCTCCCAAACGGGCGCCGCCCGCGTTTGCCTTCGCGCCCCAAAAACAACAAAGCCGCCCGGTTTTTATCACCGTGCGGCTCCCTGGGTTATCTCTGCTTCCACCCTGCTGGCGCCGCACCCGCCGGGACGCCCTGCAGGGCATCGCGCGGCGGAAACCCCACGGCTCCCAGCGGATGAGCTTACCAGCCCGGTGTTTGCCGGGCTATTTCTCCTCCGCGTCGGTGCCCGTGGCGTTGCTATGACGACGGACGCGACGACGGCTAAATCGTGCGGTTGCGCTCTGCATCGGTTATCTTCGCAGCTTCAAGTACGCACAGTATAACGGTAAATGCGCGGCGCTGTCAAGGCGGCGAGGCAAAATACAGGCTCGCCGCGCGCGAAAACGCCGGTATAATGGCTTTGCTGACAACCACAGGGAGCGAAACAAGGCATGACCTCGGAACAAGACAGCCGCCAGGACGCCGCGGCCGAGCGCTGGCGGCTGGGCGGGAAGCGCGCGCTCGTCACCGGGGCCACCAAGGGCATCGGGCGCGCCGTGGCCCAGGAGATGCTCGCCCTGGGCGCGCAGGTGACCATCGCCGCCCGCGGCGAAGACGACGTGCGGCGGCGGCTGGACGAGTGGGCGCACTACAGGGGGCGGGCGCACGGCGTCGCCGCCGACGTGACCACGCCGGAGGGGCGGCGCGCCGTCCTGGAAGGCGCGGGCGCGGCGATGGGCGGGCTGGACATCCTCGTGAACAACGTCGGCACCAACGTCCGCAAAAGGTCGCTGGACTACACCCCCGTCGAGTACGAACACCTGCTGCGGACCAACCTGACCTCGGCCTGGGAGATGTGCCGGTCGGCGCACCCGCCGCTCAAGAGCGCAGGGGGCGGCAGCATCGTCAACATCGGCTCGGTCGCCGGCTCGGTTTCGGTCCACTCCGGCGCGCCGTACGCCCTGACCAAGGCCGCCCTGGATCAGCTCACGCGCTACCTGGCGGTCGAGTGGGCGCCGGACGGCATACGCGTCAACGCGGTCGCTCCCTGGTACACACGCACGCCGCTCGCCGGCCCGGTACTGGACGACCCCGCCTTCCGGGCCGGCGTGCTGGCGCGCACGCCGCTGGGCCGCATCGCCGAGCCGGAGGACGTGGCCGGGATCGCCGCATTCCTGTGCCTGCCCGCGGCCTCCTACATCACGGGCCAAATCGTCGCGGTCGACGGCGGCTTCCTCGCCTTCGGTTTCTGACGCGCGGGGGCCGCCGGACCTGGTGTCGTTTGGCGCCGCAGCGGGTACAACTACCCACAAGTCATCTTGGCATACAGCAACGGCTTCCTGCCAAGCGAGGTCCGCGCCCTACGATGCACAAACCGGAGCTGCCCGATCCCGCCGCGGTCGACACGGCGCTGCTGAGCACGCTGCTCACGAACGCGCCCGTGGGCTTCGCCTTTTTCGACCGCGATCTGCGGTATCAGCGGGTCAACGACGCCCTGGCCGAAATCAACGGCGTGCCCGCCCCCGAGCACCTGGGGTGCACCGTCCGGGAGGTGTTGCCTGACCAGTCGCCGGAGGTGGCGGAAAGTTTGCGCCGCGTGCTGGAAACGGGCGAGCCGATGGCGGGCGTCGAGGTCACGGGCGAGACGCCCGCCGCCCCCGGGGAGAAGCGGCACTGGCTCGCCTCGTACTACCCCGTCCGGGGGCGTGGCGGCGAGACGCTGGGTGTGGGCGTGATCGTCTCGGAGATCACCCAACAAAGGCGGTCGGAGGCGGCGCTGCGCGAAGAAACCGAGATCGTCGAGACGGTGAGCCGGATCGGCCAGATGCTGTCGGCGGAGCTGGACCTGCAGAAGCTGGTGCAGGCTGTCACCGACGCCGCCACCGAGCTTTCCGGCGCGCAGTTCGGCGCCTTTTTCTACACCGTGGCCGGCGAAGCGGGCGAATCCTACACGCTCTACACCATCTCCGGCGTGCCCCGCGAAGCGTTCAGCCGCTTCCCCATGCCCCGCGGCACCGCCGTCTTCGCCCCCACATTCCGCGGCGAAGGCGTGGTGCGGCTCGACGACGTGCGCCAGGACCCCCGCTACGGCAGGAACGCCCCCTACGCGGGGATGCCCGCCGGCCACCTGCCGGTCGTCAGCTATCTTGCCGTTCCCGTCATCTCGCGCTCCGGCCGGGTGCTGGGCGGCCTGTTCTTCGGTCACGAGAAGCCGGG
>CADCTO010000056.1 GCA_902805585.1 uncultured Armatimonadota bacterium
TACTCAGCGCCGCCGCACCCGATGTGCAATTCGTTGCGACGCTGAATCGGCGGCGGCCCACCGCAACGAATTGCACATCGGGTGCGGCGGCGCCTACAGTGGCCGGCGCCGGTCCCCCTATCCGTTAAGTAGCGATCGCTGCCGCGGCCCTCCCGGACCTGTCGGAAAGGCCCGGCGGACGCTGAGTCCGCCGGGCCTTTCCACCGTTCTTTTTTGCCTGCTGCCGTTCCCGCCGCCTGCCGCGCCTGCCTCTTGTCGCGGGGCGCGTGCGGCCCGGGCCGCTTCCTGCCTGCTGCCGGTTCTCCCGAACACGCTGGCACGGAAATTGCACGGCGAAAGGATTACACGAGAAACTCCTCCAGGGGCCGGGGCCACAAGCCCCGGCCCTCTTTATTGTCGGCAGGCGACAGGCAAAAAAGCAGGCGGGCGTCGAATCCGGCACGGTCGGGCTGCGGGGGTGACGCCGCCTACAGCCGCTGCGCCACGGAATCGCGCAGGGTCACGGGGCGGTTCAGGTAGATGCCGAACTCCGCGCCCTCCTTCAGGTCGACGTTCTGGTAGCCCTGCTGTTTCTTCTTCTGCGACTCGCCGTACAGATAGCCGGCGACCGCGCCGAGCAGGCCGCCCTTGAGCGCCCCGTTCAGGTCGTCGCCCAGCACGTAGCCGAGCAGGGCGCCGCCCGCGGCGCCGTAGCCGAGGAACTTCTGCCGGTCCTTGTCGCTCGTGCCGCGCTTGCCCACCAGCCTGCCGGAGGCGTCCTCGCGCACGAACTTGTCGTCCAGGCTGTGCAGCCCGCCGGAAACGGGCTGCCAGCCGCCGGCCCGCTCCAGGGCGCCGAAGCTCAGGTTGATGACGCCCGGCGCGGACTTGCTCGCCCGCCGCGCCTCGGTGACGCGCCCGACGAAGACGGAGTCCAGCGGGAGGCCGCTGCGGTCGGTATCGGCGACCTGGACGCGCACGCGATCGCCGACACGCGCCGTCTCCGAGTTCAGGTCATCGAGGAGGCGGACCTTGACGACCGTGCCCTCGGGGAGACGCTGTGCTTGGGCCGGTGCCGACGAGAGCATCGGCAGCAGCAGAAGGGCCGCCATCGGCAAAAGGATCGGGTTCTTTTTCGCTAACATAACCACCCTCTCTTCCTATCGCGGACCCGGTCAAGGGCCCTCAATTTACACCTATAAATTACCCACTCTGCTTGCAAGGTAAACCCGGAGCCGCGGGCTATGCCGCGAGTTCCGGGGCCAAACGGCAGCCGGGCAGAGGGGAGATCGGGCGCGCTTACCGGGCCGCGACGGTGAAAAGCTCGCCCCAATCGGTGGTGTAGGAGGGCGACTTCTTTTCGCGGCGCGTCTGCCAGGGGCGGGTGGTGCCGGCGCTGGAAAGGAAGACGGTGTCCGAGCCCAGGCGGCGGTTCAGGTCGTCCACGGTCTCCATCAGGGCTTCGTGCTTCCGGCGGTCTGTTTCGTCTTCGAAGAGGCTGAGCTGCGCGTTCCCGCACGCGACGAGGCGGCTGAGGACGCAGCCCGCTTTTATGTAGGCGTGGCCGGGCCGATAGAGCCGTTCCAGGATCCCGCAGGCGTGGCCGACGAGCGCGGGGGTGAAGCTGGTGGCGACGGGGAGCGTCGTTTTGCCGGAGGGCGCGTAGTAGGGGGATTTGAACGGGCTGGTCTGGATGGAGACCTCGACCACGCCGCACACCGAGCCCTGGGACCTGAGCTTCTCGGCGGCGCGGGAGACGTAGCAGGCGACGGCCTCTTTCAGTTCGCCGGGCGCCGTGACCGGGCGCGAAAAGGAGCGCGACGAGGCGATGTTCTTCTTCGGCGCCGGGGCGGTCCCCAGCGGGAGGCAGGGGATGCCGCGCAGTTCGTAGGCGGTGCGGAGACCCGTGACGGTGAGGTGTTTGCGCACCCACCGGTCGGGCGCGTTTCTGAGGTGTCTGGCCGTGGTGAGGCCGTGCGCCCGGAGGAGCCGCGTCCGGGCGGCCCCGATCCCCCACACCTTTTCGACGTCGAGGTCGCCCAGGAGCCGGTCCAGGGGTTCGCCCGGCCGGACGGCGAGCACGCCGCGCAGCGCCCGGTCCCGCTTCGCCGCGCCGTTGGCGACCTTGGCGAGCGTTTTGGTGGGCGCGATGCCGATGGAGACCGGGATGCCCGTCCACTTCCGGACCACGCGCCGGATCTCGCGCGCGTGGCGGGCGGCGGACTCGCTGTCGGCGCTGTCGAGCGCGAGGAAGCTCTCGTCGATGGAGTAGACCTCCATCTCGGAGGCGAACCGCGACAGGGTGTCCATGACGCGGCGCGACATGTCGCCGTAGAGTTCGTAGTTGGACGAATAGGTTTCGACGCCGTGCCGCCGGAAGAGGGCTTCGCACTGGAAGGCGGGGGCGCCCATCTCGATGCCGAGCGCCTTGGCTTCCTCGGAGCGGGCGACGACGCAGCCGTCGTTGTTGGAAAGGACGACGACGGGTCTCCCCCGCAGCCGCGCGTCGAAGACCCGCTCGCAGGAGACGTAGAAGTTGTTACAGTCCACGAGCGCGATGTGCTTCATATCGGGTGGATCACGTAGGTGACCACGCCCCACACCTCGAACCGCTGGCCGGGGGTGACCTCCAGGGCGCGGTAGTGGGGGTTCTCGGCCACGAGGAACACCCTGCCCTCGGCGCGGCGCAGGCGCTTGACGGTGAACTCGCCGTCCACGAGGGCGATCACGATCTGCCCGTCGGCGGGCTCAAGCGCGCGGTCCACGACGAGGGTGTCCCCGTCGTGGATGCCGACGCCGACCATCGAGGAGCCCCGGGCGCGCACGAAAAAGGTCGCCTCCTGGTGCTGGACCAGGCACTCGTTCAGATCGAGCGAGCGCTCGACGTAGTCCTCCGCCGGTGACGGGAAGCCCGCGGCGACGGGGGCGACAACGAGCGGGCAGCTGATGAAAAGGCGGGGGCTGAAGGCGGCGATCGCCTCCACGGTGACACATCCTCCTGCCGTCACGGATACGCACGTCCTTTCCTGGCCTTGCGAGGCACGCTTTCCGCCTGCGCGGTCCTCCAGATAGTACCCTCTATTTCAAACAATTGTTTTATCAACGCACCGAATCCCTCTTTTTCGCGGCCCGACCTGCCGAATTTTCAAACATATGTTTACGAGAGGGAGGGGTCGCGGATGCGGGGCGAGGTCGTGGAGGGGGACGGGGAGGAGCCGGCGCGAGAGTCGCCGATCTGGTGCCCGCGGTGCTGGAGCCTGGACCTGGTGCGGGCAGGTTTGACGGAGTTGGGGTCGCAGAAGCTGCGCTGCAAGGCGTGCGGGCGCACGTGCGTGACGGACCTCGCGCCGCTGCCCTGGCGGCCGCCGCTGCGGGACGCGTGCCGCTGGTGCGGGTCGCACGACCTACGCCGCACCGGGAAGGATCGGGGGGGCCGGCAGGAGTACCGGTGCAACACGTGCCGGCGGTATTCCAAGGAGGGGGCGCTCCCGCCGGAAACGGTCGCAATCACGTGCCGCCGGTGCGGCGGCGCGCGGCGGCAGCCGCCGGCCGTGGTCCGGCGGTGCCCGTGGTGCGGCGGCTACGACCGGGAGGGTTTCGCGCCGGACAAGCCGGTGCGCTACCCGTATCCGGTGTCGCTGGCGCTCTGCGTCCGGACGCATTTGGCGCTGAAGGCCTATATGGGGGCGACGGGGCTGCGCCAGTCCGAGGCGATCCGGCGCATCTTCCGCGCGGCGTGGGAGGGGCTGGTGGCCGAGGGGGTCGCGGACCCGGACGCGCCCGCGCCGCCGCGCGCGTGGCTGAAGGACCTGCGGGGCGCCGTGAACCGGTGGCGCTGCCTGGACACGGGCACGAACCGGGAGCCGACGTACTACATCGAGCGGACCACGGCGGTGTCGCTGGACGAGGCGGCGTGGCGGGGGCTGGTCGCGACGGCGGAGGTGCGCCTCCAGACGCACCAGGAAGCGGCGCGCTGGCTGATCCGCAGTGCGGAGCCGGCCCCGGAAAGCTCTTGTTCCCGCCCTCACCCCTCGGCCCCCTCTCCCAATGCCCCCCGCTTCGCGGTGGGAGAGGGGGAGAAAGAAGCGGAGACAGAGGGGTGCGGTTACGGAGCGCCTAGCGCGTAGAGGCGGACGGCGTTGTCGTGGAACAGCTTGCGCCGGTCGGCGTCGCTGCGGGCGGCGGTGAGGTTGCGGAGCGCGCGGACCCAGTCGGCGAGAGGCGCTACCCTGGTGCACACCGGCCAGTCGCCGCCGAAGACGACGCGGTCGGGGCCGAAGACGTCCAGGGTGTGGCCGACGAGGGGGGCGAGGTCGTCTTCCGACCAGGCACCGGGGCGGGCGGAGGCGACGATGCCGGACACCTTGCAGGCGACGACGTTGGGGACGGCGGCGATCTCGGCCATCTGCCGCTGCCAGTCGGCGCGCTCGGCGGGCGTGGCCTGGACGTTCCCGTTGCCGCAGTGGTCCAGGATGAAGCGCGTGTCGGGGCAGCGGCGGGCGAGTTCAGCCCCGTCCTTCAGCTCGCCGGGGCGCAGGCACAGGTCGAACGAAAGGCCGCGCGCGCCGAGGAGCCGGATGCCGCATACGAAGTCGACGCCGAGGCAGAAGCCGGGGGGCGTACCGCCGCCGTGCAGCACCTGACGCACGCCTTTGATAAAGGGGTTGTGGGGCGTCGCCGTGCCCGCGCCGATGCGGTCGAGGTAGTCGGCGAAGTCGGGCGCGGCGGGCCGCCCGCCGACGACGGCCGCGGCCATCGGGTTGTCCGGCCGGGCGCACAGGCCGGAGACGTAGGCGGCTTCGGCCTCGTGCTGTTCCGGCGCGACGTCCACCTCCATGTAGACGGTGCGGACGATGCCGGTGTTTTCGGCGGCGCGGGCGTAGTCGTCGGGCGTGTGGCTCCGCTCCAGCGGCTCGCCCGCGCCTTCGAGCCAGGGCGGGCGGAAATGCCGGAAATCCCACAGGTGCTGGTGGGTGTCGATGATCGGTATGTCGGGCATGGCGGTTTGTTCTACGGGCCGAGCCAGGCTCCCTGCGCGCGGAGCCGGGCCTGGAGGGCGACCACGTCCATGTCGCGGGTGCGGCCCGTGGTGTGGGCGGCCATGGCCGCGGCGAGCCCCGCCGCCTCGCCCATGGCGAAGCAGAACGGCATGACGCGCGCGGCGCCCTGCACGGCCCGGTCCGCGGACAGCGAGCGCCCGGCGACCAGCAGGTTTTCGACGCCCTGCGGGAGCAGGCAGCGGTACGGGATTCCGTGGCTCTGGCCCGGCGGCAGCGCGTAGTGCCTGCGCTCCGTCGTCTCTCCCCGCGCGTCGCTGATCGACCGGGCGCGGGCGGCCTGCTCGGTCGTGACGGCGTGGATGTCGATGAAGTAGGCGTTGCGGGCGATGTCGTCGGGGAAGGAGCGGCAGGCGAGGTAGTCGTCGAGGGTCAGGGTGTAGTCGCCGACGATGCGCCGCGACTCGCGCACGCCGATGTAGGGGCCGGTCGAGACGAGGAACAGGTCCTGCTGGCCCGGGACGTACTTGCGCAGGAACGGCAGCAGTTTTTGGACGACCCGGCGCCCCTCGATTTCCGCACGCGACAGACTGCGCGCGTCCGTAGCATCGCGCCCATAGACGTGCCCGAGGTTCGCGCCCGCGACGGTCTCGTTCTTGAAGCTCAGGCCGACGAGCGAGGCGTCCGGCAGGTCGTAGTCGCCCGCCTCGCGGGCCTCGGCGACGAGCCGGGCCAGGAAGCCGTCGCCGGTGGCGTAGACGTAGCCCAGGTACGCCTCGCGGCTGCCGTTCGCGACCGTGAAGCAGAGGGTCATGCCCTGGGTGTTGCCGTCCCCGTCGCCCTGGTGGAACGGGCAGCCGGCCCGCGCCGCCAGGTCGGCGTCGCCGGTGGCGTCGATGAAGACCCGGGCGCGCACCAGCGACAGGCCATTTTTGTTAGCGAGGACGACGGCGGCGAGGTGGCCCTCACCCCTTGGGGAGTGAAGGCCGGGGCGAGAGCCGATCACCTCCGGCACGAAGGTGTGGAACAGGACCTCGACGCCCGCGGCTTCGCACAGGTCGTCGTACAGGCATTTCAGGGTTTCGACGTCGATGGGTACCCAGTCCATGCGGGCGCGGTCCTGCGGCACCTCGTACACATCGGGGTTCGGGATGGGGCGGCCGGTGCGGGCGAGCATCCCGGTCAGCACCTCCCACCCGATGCCCCGCACGACCGATTTCTGTTTGTCCGAGAACGGGCAGAAGGCGGGCACCTGGGCGGCCGTGGCCGAGCCGCCCAGGAAGCCCATCTGCTCGACCAGCAGCACGCGCGCGCCGTTGCGCGCCGCCGACAGCGCCGCCGCGACGCCCGTCGGCCCGCCGCCCGCCACCAGTACGTCCACGTCTGCGGTGACGGGCAGGTCGAAGGTCAGGGCCTGGCGTGACGGATTCATGCTTCTACAGTTGCTGTCTCCGCCAGTAATACCGCGTACCACTGCGCGCGGCGCGCGCGGAGGGCGTCCGCATACTCCTGGATGCGCTGCCGCAGGCGCCCTTCCGGCAGATCGGGGCGTGCAAGCAGTCCGTCGCAGAGGACGATGGCGTGATGAAAGTCGCCTGCCTGTGCCCAGCAACTTGCCGCGCTGAAGCCATGCACGTACGATTTTTCCACCAGACCCTGAGCCAGGCACTGATCCGTCAGACGCTCCTCGATGGCGCCCGCTTCGGCGAAGCGGGCGGCGGCTGCTTCGTCCCGGCCTTGCTCGCGTGCGGCACGTGCTTCCAGGATCAAGTTCGACTTGTGCGCCTCATCCGCCGCAAAGTCCGCGTCCAGCCCTTGCCGGGATACGCCCCGCGCCGCAGCAAACATGTCGCTATTCACCGTTAACCCTCCTCGAAGCGGTGGAAGGAAAGAATGGCCTGATGTGTAGCGAAGCCTACGACCACCACATAACCGTCAACACCGTACGGATTATCCCGCAGTTGACGAACCTTCGCGCGATGGCGCGGTTCGATATCATCTAGCAGAGTGCCGCTGACCTCCAGACCGACCTCCCGCTCCTCATTGCCCACCCAATAGTCGAAGCGGTCTCCTTCGGCGGCTACAGCACGCACCTGTAATCCCGTATACAGGGACAGAAGAGCACACGCCACCCCACACGCCGCCCACTCCGTTACAGTGTGCTCCTGTACAGCCATAGGACCATCGGGTGCAGTGATTGTGTCCCACGACAAACGTACCGAACGCTGCACTTCTGTGCCGACGCTCTCGATGTCCCGGAGCGTGATGGTCAAGGTCGTTTCCGTGGCGTCGCGCTCCTCGCCGCGCAGCCGCACGATGGCGAAGGGCAGAAAAACGGCAGCGCCGACGCGTTGCCTCGCCGCCATCTGCTCTAGCGAACACTCATCGCGGCGCATCGCTATCGGAAACCCCTTGAAAATGCCCGGCTGTCGCCGGACCACCCAAGGCCTGGTGGTTTCTTCCCGCGTTCAGTGCGGGCCCCAGGCGCGGAGCACTTCGGCGAGCTTCGGCAGGGGGCGCTGCCAGAGCCAGTTCACGTCCAGCCAGAAGCCCGGCAGCGCGGCGCTGCGGTAGACGCCCGACGCGTCGGGGTGCGCGCGCTCGTAGCGCCCGTCCGCACTCCGGGTGAAGAAGTCCGAGCGCCGCGTTTCCGGCTCCAGGATCCAGTACTCGGGCACGCCTTCGAGTTCGTACTCGGCGAACTTCTCGCCCCGGTCGCGCAGCACGCTTTCCGGCGACACCACCTCGACGACGAGGTCCGCGGGCCCGTCCAGGAAGTTGTGCTCCAGGCGGGCGAGGTTGGCGGCGGCGATGAACAGGAGGTCGGGCTCGCGGCCCCGCCGCACGTTCGGCAGGCGCATCTGGAACGGCGCGGTCAGCACCCGCCCCGCGTCATGTTCCTCGGCGAACTCGGCAAAAAGCCGCGCCAGGAAAAGAACAAGATCCTGATGGTCCGCGCTTGCCGGACTTATGAACGCCACCTTCCCGTCCACCCATTCGGCGAGGGTGTCTTCGTCCGCCCACTCCAGGAACTGCTCGTAGGTGAGCGGGCCGCCGGGTGGCTCACGCTCGTCGCGGCTTCCGGCCCCCGCGTCAAGTTCCAGCGCCATACGATTTCCCTCCCGCATCTACTGTAACCCGGGTACTGCCCGGCGGCAAGGAAGTTCGAAACCGCCACGCTCCCGGCGATACCTATTTCGTGTTTTCCGCGAGCAGGTTGCAGAAAAGCGCGCCCTGCTCGATGGCGTCGTCGAGCGCCTGGTGGGTGTGCGGCAGGCCCTCATCGAACCAGCGGCGGGGCATGTTGCGCTTGGTCGCGTCGCGGTAGCCGGTTTTCAGCACCGCCATGGCGTAGGTCTTGATGTCGAGCGCGGAGTGGGAGAAGGGGCTTTCGCCGGCGAAGCGCATCAGGTACCAGTAGACGAACAGGAAGTCGTAGGCGGCGGGGTAGGCGACGAAGACCGGGCGGCCGGGGAGGCCTTTGAGCCAGGCGACGTAGTTCTTCAGGGCGGCCTCGGGCGGCTGCAGGTCGCGCCGGCACGCCTCCCAGGCCTCGGGGTTCTGTGCCCACCAGGCCATCGTCTTCGGGTCGCCGGTCGCGCCGGGGAGCGTTTCGAGGTTCGCGGCGAACGTGCCCACGAGGGTTTTATCGGCCAGATACGCGGCGGAGCCGAAGCTGAGCAGCGAGTGCGGGCCGGGGATCGGGCCGTCCGCTTCCACGTCCGTGCTTACGTAGACTTCCATAGGACCTTCCGGCGTCCGCGGCGAGATCAAGACTGTCGGAGCGCGGCGCGGCGCGCCTGGAGTTCCCGCGCCGTCTTCACGTCCCCCATCCGCTCGTAGAGTCCGGCGGCCGTTTGCAGCCGCTGCAGCGCCCCGCTCAGGTTCCCGCGCGCTTCGTCCATCAGTCCCAGCGCGTGGTGCGAGAGCGCCTGCCCTTCCAGGTCGTTCTGCGCCCGGGACAGGGCGAGGGCGCGCAGGTACGCCTGCTGGGCGTTCTCCAGGACCCCGATCTTGACGTAGATGCGGCCGAGCGAGCGGAAGACGAGCGGTTCCCTGGAAGTCTTCGCCAGCGCCTCCAGCCGCTCGGCGGCCTCGGCGTTCAGTTCCTGCGACGCGTACAGCTCGGCGATCAGGAAGTCCGCGGACGCCGACCCGATCCCCAGTGCCTTAATCTTCTGCTCGGCCGCCCGCACCGCCCGCGCCTCCTCCGGCGCGAGCAGCGTGAACGCGGGCGCGGGCTGCGCCGGCGGTCCGCTAGCGCCTTCGCCCGCGGCGTCGACCGTCACGAGGTACGGCGCGCCCGGCTGAAGCGGGGGCGCGTCCGCCGGGTAGGCGATCTGCGTCCGCCCCTCCTGCGCCTCCACACTCCAGTTGACGCCCACCCCGCGCACACGCACGCGGTAGCGGCTCTCGCCCGCCACCGGCGTCCAGCGGAACACGGGGCGCGCGCCGAGCAGCTTCGTCGCGCGCGGGGAGATAAGGGTCGGGAAGACGCCCGAGGGGCCGCCGCGCAGTCGGGCGACGATGGGCCCGTTCTGCGTCTCGATGGGGCCGGCGCCGAGCGCGCCCGGCCCCCCGCCCTTGCACGGGAGGCCGTGCGAGCCCGGTGCGAGCAGGTGCTTGCCGCCCACGCAGGCGACGATCAGCTTGGACTGCCGCTCGACCCGCACTTTGTCGCCCTGCCAGAGCCGCATGAACCGGCGCACCGGGACCGACCGGTTCCATCCCGCCCGCAGCACCTTCGCGTGTCCCTCCAGGGAGATGACGAGCCCGGCCGCCTTGCCGGCGGGCGTGGACGATCTGGGGGCCGCCGTTGCCTGGGCCGCTTCCACACCCAGGGCGGCGGCGCCCAACAGCAACCCGGCCGCGATGCGGCCCGGCAATCTCGGTGTCATGGTGCTCCCCTTCTACTTTTATACTGCGCGGCCCGTTCCTGGGCCAGGACCAGCCATTCCGTTTTCACGTAGTCGCCGGGGACGTACTTGCGCTCTCCGGCGCGGGTATGATCGGCGATGGTCTCCCACACCGCCTGCGCCTCCGCCTCCCGCCCCTTCTGCTTCTCCAGCGCCTGGGCCAGCAGGCACAGGGCGGCCAGGCCGTCCGGGTTGCGCTCCAGCGCCCGCACCAGGTCCTCCTCGGCGGCCAGGTAGCTGCCCAGGCCGAACTTGGCCCACCCCCGATTCTTATAGAGTGTGTAGGCGACGCCCGGTTGCAGGGTGCGGTCCAGATCGGGGACCCGGGCGAACGCTTCGTTGAGCAGCTCCAGGGCGTTGGAGTAGTGTTCGTCGCGCAGCATCGCCAGGTGCGCGAGGTTGTTGTAGGCGAACGCCCGGGTCGGGTTGCGGCGGGCGGCCGGGCCCCGGTCTTCGAGGGAGCTGCTCAGGGCGGTCCGGTACTCCGTAGCGGCGGCATCGTACTCCAGCATCTCCTCGTAGGCGGTGGCGAGGTTGTAGTGCGCTTCGGCGTAATCGGGGTGGAGGCTGATGGCCCGCTGGTAGCTGCTGATGGCGCTGGTCAAGCGGTCGCCCCGGTCCTGGAGCGCGACGCCGGTGCGGTTGTAGTACCGGGCGACGGCGGGCAGCGACAGGCGGAGCAGGCCGACGCTCAGCAGCACGCCCAGGGCCAGGCCCGCCGTCCACAGGGGCAGGTGCCGGGGGCGCGCGCCGCGGCCCAGCAGCCAGCGCTCCAGGGCCTGTCGGCCGACCAGGGCGCGCCCGGCGGCCAGGGCCAGCACGAACTGGGCCACGCTCGTGAACGCGCTGAGGAAGTCGGCCCCGCCGCTCAGGAACCGGCGCACGGTCTCGAACGCCAGGCTGAGGGCGAGCAGCAGGAACAGCCACGCCAGCCCGGTCGCGAACGCCCGCAGCCTCCCCAGGGCCGCCACCCGCTCGTCGGGGAACCACCACCACGCGCCTTCCGGCGGCTGCACCGTGTCGCGCCACGTCGCCAGTCGGGTCTTGCGCTCGGGGCCCACCAGCGGCGCGCCCCAGCCCGCCACCACGTCGATCGTCTTCGCCTCCGCTTTGAGCCGCGCGTCCAGGTCGATGAGCCGCCGGACGTTGGCGGCGTCGGCGTCCGGGGGCGGCGGGTCGCCGGCCAAAACCTGCGCCACGCGGTCGCGCGCCACCAGGCGTTCCAGCACGATAGCCTGCGGGTCGTCCCCCCAGAGCGGGACGTCCATCGCGGCCGCGTAGTGCGTGATCGCCTGTGTCAGTTCGCTGCTCATAGAAACGGCGTGCGCTTGCGTGCCTGCCGGTATGCTTTAGGACACGGAGGCCAGGCGCACGGTTACGAAGCCGTGCGCCGGGACCGGCACGCGCAGCGTGTTTCCCGTGAACGCGGCGGCAGTAGCCCCGGGAACGGGCCGCTCCATCAGGTCGAGCACGGTCGCCGACGACAGCCCGGCGGCGAGGCCGGCGTCCAGTTCCACGACGGCCTCGGTGTCCTGCCCGTTCAGCTCCACCAGCCGCAGGACCAGCCCGCCGCCGTCCTCGGCCTGCTTGAGCGCGGACAGCACCACGTTCGGGGTCTGGACGCGGGCGAACGAGCGGCTCGCAGGGCCGCTCCCGGTTTGCAGGTTCGCCGGGAACACGACGAGGGGGTGGTTCCACGCCGCGCCCAGCCGGGTCAGCGTCGCCGCGTCGGCCTCGCCGTCGTGGAAGACCATCGAGTAGCGGACCGTGTGCCGGTTCACCTCGGGCGCGTGGTCCGGGTCGAACGACGAGCGCACGATGCGCAGCGAGAGCGCGCTGCCCAGGTCCAGGGCGTGGCCGTACTTGCAGTCCTGGAGCAGCGTGAAG
>CADCTO010000057.1 GCA_902805585.1 uncultured Armatimonadota bacterium
CCACATCGTGGCTAACACGCGCGCGGCCGTGTCGGGGTACGAGAACGTCGGGATGCCGGCGGCGGACAGGATGGTCTCGCCCGCCGCGATGCTCGCGCCGCCCATCCAGCTCGCCAGAACGGGCTTCCCCTCGATCTGCGCGTAGGGCTTGAGCTGTTCCGCCGTGCGGGTCGCGTCCGTCATGGCCTGCGGGGTCAGGATCACCAGCAGGCCGTCGCTGTCGGGGTCGCGCGCGGCGGTCTCGAGCGCCTTGGCGTAGCGGTCGGGGCCGGCGTCGCCGAGCACGTCGATCGGGTTGCCCCGGCTCCAGTGCGGCGGCAAAAACGCGTTCAAAGACTCCATGGTTTCGGCGGAGAGCGGCGCGAGCTGGCCGCCGTCCAGGATCAGCGCGTCGGCGGCCAGCACGCCCGGGCCGCCGGCGTTGGTCAGGATGGTCAGGCGCGGCCCCTTCGGGCGCGGCTGCTTGGCGAGCGCTTCGGCCATGTGGAACAGGTCGGCGATGCGATTGACGCGCAGCACGCCGGAGCGCCCGAACGCGGCGTCGAGCACCTCGTCGCTGCCGGTCAGGCTCCCGGTGTGCGAGGCGGCGGCCTTCGCCCCGACCTCGGTGCGGCCCGCCTTGATGACGATGATCGGCTTGGTCAGGGCCACCTCGCGCGCGGCCGACAGGAACGCGCGGGCGTCGCCGATGGACTCCATGTAGAGCACGATGCTCTGCGTGCGCGGGTCGTCGCCCAGGTAGTCGATCAGGTCGCCCCAGCCGACGTCGAGCATCGAGCCGAGCGAGGCGAAGGCGGAGAAGCCGACGCCCTCGCGCAGACTGTAGTCGAGCACCGCGGTCAGCAGCGCGCCGGACTGCGACAGGAACGCGACGCTGCCGGGCCGGGCCATCCCCTGCGCGAACGTCGCGTTGACCCCCGTGATCGGGCTCATCACGCCCAGGCAGTTCGGCCCGACGATGCGCATCTTGCCGCGCCGGGCCTGCTCCAGGATCTGCCGCTCCAGCTCCGCGCCCTTCTCGCCGGCCTCCTTGAAGCCCGCCGAGATGACGATGGCGCCCTTGACCCCGGCTTCGACGCACTGGCCGACGATGCCCGGCACGGTGGGCGCGGGCGTCACGATCACCGCCAGATCCACGCGGTCCGGCACCGACTGGATGTCCGGGTACGCCTTGATCCCCAAAACGCTCGCGCGCTTGGGGTTGACCGGGAACACGGTGCCGCCGAACGGGCTGGCGATCAGGTTCTGGAGCAGCGTGCGCCCGACGCTGCCGGGCGTCTCGGTCGCCCCGATCACGGCGACGTTGCCGGGCGCGAAGAACACGTCGAGCGGCCTGCGCCGGGTGGTGCGCAGAACGTCGTGGGCGGGGTCGGTGGAATGGGTAGTGGCGGCGGGCGTGAGCATCGGGTGCTCCTTTCAGAGTTTCCGACGTGTTATACCCGAAACGTCCGCCGCGCCTGCCGCCTCCTGCGGGACCGGCGCTTGCGGCCCCGGTCCCGCCCTGACACCTGTCCCGCCGGGCGACGGGGAGCGGCCATGCCCCGCCCGTCATCCGGCAGGAGAAGGAAATAGAAAGCCACTCCCGTTACCACAGTGAGCACCCACAAGGACCCGGCGCGGGCCGGTGCCATCGGCGATCCGGTGGTGAGCGCCAGGTACGTCTCGCGCACTGCCGCCGCCACGAACGCCAGGAGCAGCCCGGCCGGCAGCCAGGCCCGGAGCGATCCCAGCCCGGCCGCCCGCCGCCTCGCGCCCCGCAAGCTCATCGGCACCCTTTCCGCCGCCCGCCCCCTCGGACCCGAACGGCAGGGCCCTCGCCATCGTCGCAGCCGCCTGTCATCTTTGCAGACGCTTCCTCAGGCGCTCGAAGCGGGCCGCGTTACCAGGCTCTTGCGACTGTCCGAACGGGCGGCAAGTCAGGAACGTGTCCGCGAACAGCGGGTCGGATGCGCTCAGCCGCTCGACCTCGGTGAAATACGCCGCGAAATGGTACTCCAGCAGGTGCTCCAGCAGGCACGTCGCTATCGCGGCGCGCAGGTCTTCCTGCGGGTGACCTCCCCAGGTCCGGGTGAACTCCCAAACGGCCCGGGGCTCCGTCCCGATATATTCTCCGACCGCGATGATGGCCTGCCAGCGCGGGTCCTGCTCGTCTTCGGCGGCAGGTTCTCCCGGCAACAGGGCTTCGGCTCGCCGGATGGCCTCGTGGACGTTCAAAAGGGTAACCACGGCTTCCCCGGCGCGAGCGCCTGTAGCCGGACCGCTCGCTTTCACGCGCAGTATCCCTTCCCCGTCCGCCGTGTTATGTGTTATACCCGGAACGCCCCGCCCGCGCCGTGGCCGGCGCGAGCGCGGCGGGAGCGAACTACGCCGCCATCCGCAGCGCGGGCGCGGCGGGCGCCTCCTCGCCGACGCTCCAGTGCGCCTCGACCGGCTCGGTCCACGCGCTGCCGCCTTCGGTACCGGCAGGACCGCGCGCGCTCCTCGGCGCGCGACGGCGGGAAAGGTTGAGACGATCGTTTCTCCGTTTCCGGCGACCGTTTCTGCCTTTCCCACCGTCGTTTCCTCGTTACCTTTGATCGTTTCTCCGTTTCCCACGGTCGTAGGTTCGCGAGGAACGACCGTTTCTCACGAACCTACGGTCATTCCTCCGCAAGAAACGGTCGCCGGAAACGGAGAAACGACCGCAGGTTCGTCTCCCGCCGTCGTGCCCTGTGGCGGCGCCACGCGGTGGCGCCATATCGTGCCCGTTGCCGGGTATAACACGTCGGAAACTCTGAAAGGAACCTC
>CADCTO010000058.1:0-6660 GCA_902805585.1 uncultured Armatimonadota bacterium
CAGCAGGCCGTCCATGGCGGTCCGGCTCGCGAGCAGGTTCAGGAACCGGCTGGCCTGCCACTCTTCCAGGTACAGCGCGCGCAGCGAGGCCGCGATCTCCAGGCCCGTGCGCACCGGGGCGAACTTGGCGCGGTCGGTGACGAGCAGGTTCACGCCGCCGCACGCTTCGCCGGCGAACACGGACGCGCGCGGAGTGAAGCGGACGGGGATGAACCGGACGCCGGGCAGGCCGCGGGCGTTCAGGGTGCTGGCGAGCGCCTGCCCGTCGATGTAGGGCGCGCCGAAGACCTCGAACGGGGTGTCCGTCCCGCGCCCGACCGAGACGTTGGTCGTCTCCAGCAGGCCGACGCCCGGGTACACCGTCGCCTGCGTGAGCGAGCGCATGTTCGGCGACGGGTTGACCCACGTCAGGCCCGTCGCGTCCCACCAGTCGGCGCGCTGCCACTGCTCGCACTTGACGATGACCAGGTTGGCGTCCCACCCGCGCTCGCCGTTCAGGAGCATCGCCATCTCTCCGAGCGTCATGCCATGGCGCACGGGGATCGGGTGGTAGGCGGTGAAGGACAGGCGGGTGTCGTCGGCCAGCGGCCCCTCGACCGCCGTCCCGTTGATCGGGTTGGGCCGGTCGAGCACGACGAAGCGCAGGCCGTGCTTGGCGGCGACTTCGAGGCAGTGGCCCAGGGTCGAAAGGTACGTATAGAACCGGCAGCCGATGTCCTGGATGTCGTACACCAGGGTGTCCAGGCCCGCCACCTGTTCGGGCGTCGGCTGTCGGCGCGCCCCGTAGAGCGAGTAGACCGGGAGGCCGGTCGCGGCGTCCGAGCCGTCGGGGACCGCCTCGTCCACCTCGCCCCGGATGCCGTGCTCCGGCCCGAACAGGGCCGCGAGTTTCACCCCCGGCGCGGCGTGCAGCAGATCGACCGTCGGGTTCGCCTCGCGGTCCTGCCCCGTGTGGTTGGTGATCAGGCCGACTTTCGCCTTGTCCAGCAGCGCGAAGCCGTCGCGGGCCAGTACGTCGATGCCGGTAAGGACCGGGCGCGATTCACTCGAAGCCATGGGCTGATTATACCCGCTCGCCCCGGCGCGGGACGACGATTGACACGCGGCGGAGGTGCGTGGCATACTTGGCGTCGGAAAGAGACGCGACCATGAAGCCACCGCCCGTCTGCCCCCACCGCCGTCCCTGGTTCCCGGCCTGCTGCGCTCTCCTGCTCCTCGTCGGGTGTGCCGTGGCCGCACGGGCGTACGATGCCGTGCCCGAAGGCGGCGCCGCGCCCGGGGTGGTGTGGGCGTACGTCACGCACGGGGGCTACAGCCGGCCGAGCGGCGTGTCGCGCTTCGTCGTCGACGGGCGCGGCGGCGTTCTGGTCCCTGCCACCCCCGCCGCCGCGCCCGCAGACCTGCCCGGCGCCCCGGCCCGGATCGTGATCCACCCCGGCCGCCGCTTCGCCTACGTGGCCCACGCCGGCGACGGGCGCCTGATGATTCGCCCGTACCGGATCGGCGGCGACGGGGCGTTCGTCCCCCTCGCACCGGCCGCCGCACCGCGCATGCCGGAGGGCGAGACCGCGCCCTGGTTCGCGCTGACGCCGGACGGAAGATCCGGCTACACGGTTGCCCGGAAAAGCGACACCCTGTGGCGCTACGCGGTGGACGCGCAGACCGGCGCGCTGTCGGTCGTCACACGCGACGCCGTCGAAGCTCTGGACGCCCCGCCCGGCGCGTCGTCGCTGGTGTTCGCGCCGGGCGGCGGCTTCGCCTATGCGGTCGGCGACCGGCGGATCGGGCAGTACCGCGTAGTCGCCGGCGGGAGCGGTGGAGACGGAGTGCTCGCGCCGCTCTCGCCCCCGAGCGTCGACCTGGGAACGAGCTGGCCTTATCCGCGCCCTCTGGTGCTCCGCCCCGACGGGCGCACCGCCTATGTTATCAGCAACGGGGCGGGCGTGGTGCGCCAGTTCCGCATCGGGGCCGACGGCGTCATGGCGCCGCTCACCCCGGCTGCAGTTTCTCTCGGACAGAACGCCGCGCCCGTGGAGATGGCGATCACCCCCGACGGACGCTTCGCGTACCTCATCTACTCCACCGGCAACAAGATCATCACGCCGTTCCGGGTGGGCGAGGACGGGGCGCTGTCGCCGCTGGCGTCGGGCGCGATCCCGACCGGCGACGACCCGGAGTCTATCGCCGTGGATCCTTCGGGCCGGTGGCTGTACGTGCTCTGCCGCGTGAACAACGCGAGCGCGGGGAAAGAGGACGCGGGCACGATCTGGCAATACCAAGTGGGCGACGATGGCGCGCTCTCGCCGCTGTCGCCGGCCAGACTGGAGCTGAGCGACGTGCCGCGCGCCATCGCGTTCCTGCGCCGCGGAACGCCGTGAAAGGGACGACCATGAGCCGCCACGTGATACGCGGGTCCTGCCGTCTGGCGGCGGCGCTGTTCTGCCTGGCGTGGCTTGGCGCCGGTCCGGCGCCCTCAGCCCCTGCGCCAGGGGCGACCGCCGCCCCGGCGGCGCGCCCGGAGTTCGCCTACGTCCTGACGCGCGGCGAGTTCCTGCGGCAGTACCGGGTAGGGGAGGAGGGGGCGCTGGTCCCGCTCGACCCGCCCAAGGTGCGCGCCGGGCCGGGGGCCTCTTTCCTCGCCGCGCACCCGCGCGGCGTGGCGCTGTACGTGGTCGCGATCGACTACGGGCGGCGCGACGGCAAGCGGGTCCTCCAGTACCGGATCGACCCGCAGTCGGGCAGGCTGGCGCTGCTCGCGCCCCCGTCCGTGCCCGCGCCCCGTGCCCACGGCGGGCTGGTCTTCCACCCGAACGGTCGCGTCGCGTATGTATTGGACGAGGGAGGCGTCCAGGCGTACCGGATCGACCCGAAGACGGGCGCGCTGGCTCCGCTGGGCAAGCCCACCGCGGTCGGCGGGGACGCGCTGGCTATCACGCCGGACGGGCGCTTCGCCTACGCCGTGGACGGTTCCATCGTCCGGCAGTTCCGGGTGGGCGGGGACGGGAGGCTGCGGCCTCTGCGGCGCGACTACGTGTCCGGGGTGAAGTACGGGTCGTCGCTGGCCGTCGCGCCGGGCGGGCGCTTTGTTTATGTGGTGGGTGGTCGGAGCCTGGATTCGCTGGGCGCGGACACGCGCGCGACCGAGGAGGATTCGTACAGCCTGCTCGCCGGCTACCGCATCCGCCCCGACGGGACACTGGCGCCCCTGAAGCCGGCTTCCATCCGCACCGGCAGCGGCGCGTCCGAGGTCCGGTTCGGAGCCGATCCGAAGACCGTCTACGTGTGGAACGAGACGAACCTCAGCCCGGACGCGGCGGTCTGGACCCGCTACACGCTCCGGCCGGACGGGACACTTCTGCGCGTCGGCCCCGTCGGCGACAACGACCCCGCCCTGGTGCGCCTGCGCGGCCGGATGGCGGCGAGCGGCCGCTGGGCCTACGCCCCGTCGGACGGCAGCCTTGACGCCGAACGGCGGCGGTACCGGGTGAACGCCGACGGGACGCTCGCGCCGCTGGAGCCGCCGCTCAGCATCGGCGGCGGGGTCCGGGATATGGTATTCGCGCGGCCCTGACTCGCGCGTCGGCTACCGGGCGGCCCGGCGCCGGCCGCCGAGCAGACCGTCGAGAAGACGGACCGTGGGGTCGTCCTCGTTATCGACGATGTAGTTCACGAACCCGATGCACATCTCGTCGGCCGTGCCCTCGCCCCATTTCACCAGCTTCGGCGGCGAGTTCGGGTTGCGCGGGTTTTCGGCGGAGTTGTCGAACGTGGCCTCCAGCTTGATCTGCGTGCCCTTGGGAAGCGCGACCGGCTCCTTGTAGAGGTACGTCTCCTGCCAGTTGAAGTCCCAGTCGTTGACGTAGACCAGCGGCTTTGTGGCCCCGTCGGGTAAGGTCGCCGTCATCTTCATCGAGCGGCCCAGCAGGTGCATGTGCGGCGTGACGGCGATGGCTTTCGCATCGAACGGGACTGGGACGCTGCCGGTGGCCACGTAATTCTTTTCGCCGGGCGGGATGCGCAGCGGGTTGCCGATGATGGGGAAGGTGCGCAGGCGCTTGGCGACCGGCTTCCTGGCGAAGTAGAGGCCGATCGACGTCACGTCCTCCTCCGGCTTGCCCGTCGGGTGGTAGTGGACCTGCACGATGAGGTCCGCCGCCTTGGGCAGCGGCCGGCCGATACCGTCGGGGAGGAACCGGGGGAGGTTCCCCGGCGCCCAGCCGCCCATCTCGCCGTTCGGCAGGAAGCCCGGCCCGCCGAACGATGTGTAGCCGGCCCCCGGGGCCGCCTCGTCCTTCGTCCGCGCCCGGCCCTGCGTGTCCACGTACACGAGCACGTGGTGCACGACGCGCTTGTTGCCGGGCCGGATCTCGACGGCGACCACGTCCTTGTCTTCCGCCAGGCCCGTCGGCAGTACGAAGCAGCGGTACACGTCCTCGCCCGCGGCCGGCGTCTTCCACGGCTCGGCCATGGTCAGCACCAGGTCGGGCTTGCCCAGCGTCCAGCCCTGCGGGAACCGGGGCGCCGGGGGCAGTTCCTTCGGGTCGCCCTGCGGCGCGCCCGCGTCCGCCCAGGCGCGCAGCGTCTTTATCCGCGCGTCGGTCAGGCGGCGCACGCCCTCGAAGTCGCCGTGCCCCGCGACCGGCTTCCACGGCGGCATCCGCTTCGCCCCGGTCACCGCGGCGATATTGGCGGCCATTGCGCGGGCGTTCTCGAAGTTCTCCAGCGGGAACGGCCCGATCTCGCCGGCCCGGTGGCACGACTGGCAGTTGGCCTGGAGGATCGGGGCCACGTCGCGCGCGTAGGTCGGCCCCGTGTACGTCACTTTGGCGGTTTTCGCGGCCCGCTCGATCACGCAGCCCACCGCGGGCGCGGGCTTCGCCCTGACCTGCCCCCCGGCGAGCACGGCGTCGAGCGCGTTCTGGAGGCTCTTCTCCACCACGCGCGCCTGGGCTTTGCCCCGGGCGACATAACGGTCGTCGATCCGCCCCACGTAGTGGACCGTGCGGTGCGCGTCCAGCACCACGGCTTCGGGCGTGACCGTCGCGCCGACGCGGTCCGCCAGCGCCTGCTGACCGTCCAGGGCGAGCGGCAGGCCGCCCAGTCCGAACGCGCGCGCGTGCTTGGCCGCCTCCGGGCCGGTGACGGCGGCGTTGGGGTACACGGCCACGAAGCGCACGCCCTTCGCCCGGTACTGGCGCTCCAGCGCGGCCACCGTCGGGGCGTACTTGTTGGACACCGGACACTCGGTCCCCAGGAAGACCAGGACGGTCGCCCGCTTGCCGGCGACCTGCGCGAACGGGCGGCCTTTGCCGGCCGCGTCTGCCAGCACGAGTTCCGCGGGGACGCCCCGGCGGCGGCCGCCCCCGGCCGGCCCGGAACCCAGTGGGGCGCTCACGGCGGCCACGCCCGCGAGCAGCAGGCCGAAAAGGAAAAGCGGAACGTAAAGCCGGCGGGAGGCGGATCGTGTTGGCATTCGTCTTTCCTGAGATCGTGCTGGTCTATTTCGTTGTACCACAGGTATCATGACGTACCAAGAGACGGCGCAGTTCGCCATTCCGTTACGCCCCGCGCCGCTCGTTTCGGGGAAAGGATCGGGAACACCATGACCGACCTCATGGGAGAGAAGTGCGTCGCCTGCCGCCGCGACGCCCCCCTGGTGACGGATGACGAACTGGCGGCGCTGAGGCAGCAGGTCCCGGACTGGCGCATCGAGGAGCAGGACGGCGGCATCCCGCGCCTCGTGCGTGTGTTCCGCTTCCCGGACTTCGCGGGCGCGCTCGCCTTCACCAATCGGATCGGTCAGATCGCCGAGGAAGAGGGCCACCACCCGGCGATCCTGACGGAATGGGGCCGGGCCACCGTCTCCTGGTGGACCCACACGATCAAGGGCCTGCACCGCAACGACTTCATCATGGCCGCGAGAACCGACGCGCTGGCGTCGGGCGCGGCCGAAGCCGGCGCGCCGGGCGGGAGTCAGACGCAGTAGAAAACGTTTCCAGGGGGCATGCGGGCCAATGAAAAACCTTGTACTTCTGTTCTGGCTGTGCCTGTCGCTGCTGGTGTGCGGCGGCGCACCGGCCTCCGCTCTGGAACTGGACGCAACGGGTGCGGCGGCCTTCCTGACGCTGAAAAAGACGACCGTGTTCGCACTCGGCGGGGTGGGGATCCGCGGCACGATCACGGAAGCGGAGAAGGCGCTGCGCGTCCTGCGCGGGCAGAAGCAGGCCGCCGACGCGTACCGGGAACTGCTCCGGGATGCGCCCCTGGCGGGACAGCTGTACGCGCTGCTCGGCCTGAAGTGGACGGACGAGCGTTCCTTCCGGCAGAAAGTCGGCGCGTACCGGTCGATAAGCACGAAGGTCGCCACCATGAGCGGGTGCATCCTGTTAGACCGAACCGCCGCCGACATCGTGAAGATCATCGAAGCGGGTCACTACGATGGTTTCAAAGAACTGAAGCAGCCCCGCCCCGCGCCTATCAAGCCGGCCCGGCACAGTTCGGGGGCATCCGCCGCTCCGGGTTCGCCCTACGATTGCCGGACAGCAGCCCGGATCGGGTCGATTATGGACGCAGCGGGCGCGGGCGAAGGAAGATGCTGAAGTGGCTGTGGCGTCGCTTTCGGGGAGACAGCGCCGTGCCGCCTCCGCCGCAGCCTTCCGC
>CADCTO010000058.1:6670-11691 GCA_902805585.1 uncultured Armatimonadota bacterium
GTACCGGTCGATAAGCACGAAGGTCGCCACCATGAGCGGGTGCATCCTGTTAGACCGGACAGCCGCCGACATCGTGAAGATCATCGAAGCGGGTCACTACGACCGCTTTAAGGAAGCCAGGCAGCGCCCCGCACCTGACCGCTAAGGTGAGCACGCAAAGGAACGTCGCCCGCGCCGAATCGACGTGGGCGACGCTCTCACAGGCTAACGCAGTTACTGCCTCTCGGAACGGGTGCCCGAGTTCGGGTTGCCGGCTTCGTTCTTGTCCTGCTGGGGCTGGGGCAGACCGGTGCTGCTCCGGCTCGTCGCCTCGCCCGAGTTCCCGTGCTTGGCCTGCTGCGGGTCCGCGTGCCCCTGGGTGACGCCCTGACTCAGCCCCTGCTGATCGTCGGGGTCGCCCCCCGGGTGCCCCTGCGAGGTGCCGGGCGTGCGGTTCTGGCTCACCTTCTTGGGGTCCAGCATCTCTTCGCCCACCTTCGCGGTCGGCCCTTTATGGGTTTCTGGCATTCAATTTCCTCCGTCGTCGCCCCCGGCGACGCGCGTGCATAGTGTCACCGTTGGTCTACCCCGGGACCCCCCGCGCAAAACCGCGCCGCCGGACCCGGCGGCTATAACGCCTTCAGGTAGGCCACGAGGTCGGCGAGTTCCGGCGGGGTCAGGTCGGGCTTGCCGGTGAGTCGGGACGGGCGGTGGTGTTCCGTGAGCACGTCTTCGAGCGTCTGGGCGCGACCGTCGTGGAGAAACGGGGCCCGGTTGTAGACGTTGCGCAGGCTGGGCGGGTTGAAGCCCTTTAAGGCGTCGTCCGGCTTCCCCAGCCCGACGTCGAAGATCCCGGCGCTGGTGAAGGCGGGGCCGGCATGGCAGGACGTGCAGGCTTTGTCCTTGAAGACGGTTTCGCCGCGTTTTGCCGCGGCGGTCAGGCCCCCGTCGGCAGCACGGTGCGGGCTGGGGACCCAGTCGAGCGTCTTCATGTAGGTGACAAGCGCGTCCACGTCGGCGCCGCCGGGCTCGGGCCCCTGCATCGAGGTGAGCATGGATTCGTGGATCGAGTCGCGCAGCTCGCTCTGCCAGCCGTGCCAGGTGTAGGGGGCGGTCTGGGCGACGCCGCGCAGGCTCAGCGTCTTCTTCAAAACGTTGTACTTCTTGTCGTTGAACGTGTCGAAGCTGCCGCCGTTCGTGTGTCCCTCGACGTGGCACGTCGCGCACGAGTACCACTGGCCGAACGAGCGGGTCGCGTCGTGGAACACGGCCTCGCCCCGACGGGCGAGCGAGGGGGCGGCGGGCCCGCCGAGCGGGATCGTCTTTTTCACGGACCCGGCCTCCACGTCCACGACCTGCACGCTGTTGCCGAAGTAGTTCGCCACGACGACGGTCTTGCCGTCGGGGGCGAAGCGGACGCCGAGCGGCCGGCCGCCCAGGCGCACGCGGCGGTACCGTTTGGTGTCGAACCGCAGATCCTTGTCGATGTGGTCGCCGGGGCCGCCGTAGGCGACGAAGCGCAGCGGCAGGCGCAGCAGCAGCAGCTCGTGCGTCCCGCCCGCCGTGATCGCGATGGTCTGCCCATCGGGACTCAGGGTCAGGCCGTCGATGTCGCCCACGGCCTCGCCCTGCGGGTCCAGCGAGATCGCCTCGCGCGGCCCGGCCTCGCCGAGCGGCACGCGGGCAAGGCGGCTGCCGACGATCCAGCCCCGGTCGATGTTCTCCTTGGTCGCCGGGAAGCCGCGGTCGGAAAGGAAGGGCAGGTACGCCCACCGGCCGTCCGGCGAGGCGGCGACGTGGCGCAGGTTCACACCGTTGGTACGCACGGCGTGGAGCGCCTTGCCGGCCGCCGTGTCCAGAACGGTGACGCTGCCGGAGCGGACGTTGGCGACGGCGAGCCGCTTGCCGTCGGGCGTGAGCGCGAGGTGCCACGGCTCGGTCCCCGTCTCCAACCGGCCCGTCACGGCCATGGTCCGCAGGTCCAAAACGGCCACGGCATTCTCGCCGCCGAGCGCGACATAGGCTCGTCGGCCGTCCGGCGAAATCGCCACGCCGCGCGGTTCGTCGCCCAAACGGACCGTGCGCGCGACGCGCAGCGTGTTCCCCGTGATTTCGATAACGGAAACGCTGTCGGAAAGCCAGTTGGTGACCAGGGCACGTTTGCCGCCCGGATCGACCGCTGCCGCGAAGGGGCGCTGACCGACCGGCGCTTCGGCCAGCACCTTGCCGCCGGCCAGATCGACGAGGGACACCGAATCCGCGGTCGCGTTGACGGTCAGCGCCTGGCGCCCGCCCGCGAGCAGTACCAGGTCGGACGGGGACCGGTCCCGCGCGGGCGGGGCGGCCGAGTCCGTGCCCGCCGGGACCAGCAGGCCCAGCAGCGACAGCGCGGGGAGCAGAAGGAGCCAGAGGGGTCGTTTCATTCGCGAACGTTTCCGGGGCGCAGGGGCGAGGAACGCCTCGCCGGTTGCTCAAAAACAGCACGGGGCCGGCGACGCCTGCCGCCGGCCCCGGTAGATCAGGAGGGGATTAACCGGCTGAACCAGCCGGGCGGGGGATCCCTCACCCAGGGGTCGGGGACGTCTTGACCACGACCTCCTTGCCCTGCCGGAGCGCCGTCAGCGTGTTCGCGACCAGCTTCTTCGTGCCCGGGTCTTCCTGGCGAACGTCGCCCGGGTTGTTGTCGATGCGCCCCTTGAAGCGCAGGACGCCCTTCTTGTCGATGACGACGACGGTCGGCGTGGCGCGGGCGCCGAAGTATTCCGTCAGGCCCGGGTTCTTCCGCTTGTCATCGAGGACCGGCCCGGTGAAGTTCTTGTCCTGGGCGTAGCGCTTGATGCGCTCGTTGGTCTCGTTCGCGTTGGCATGCACCGCGACGAACGCGGCCTCCTTGCCGTACTGCTGGAGCAGCTTGCCCAGGCGCTCCTCGTAGGCCTGCGTCACGGAGCAGTTGTAGCTCATCCAGACCAGCACCACGGGCTGCTTGTTCTTGTAATCGGACAGCTTGACCACGGCCGGCTTGTCGCCCGCCACGTTCACGAGCGCGAAGTCCCGGACGGGCTTGTCCATCTGGGCCTTGTCCGCCTGTGCCAGCGCCGCGGGCACGCCCGCCGCCGCCGCGCACAGCGCCGCGGCCGACAACCAGCCGGCCACACGTTTCAACATCGGCATTCTCCTGATCGGTGTTCTGCGCGCCGGCGCGTATGCCGCGGCATCTTGTATTCTACCGCATGCCGGGGTCGACCTGTTCCCGACGTTGCTTTTTGCCGACCGGTATGGTACCATTTGGGGCAGCAGGCGGATTCGGATTTGGGGCCGAGCGTTGGGAGTCACGGTTTTTCTCTCTGCCTCTCAACCTTCGGCTTTCATTCCTTACCTTCACGGAGAGATGGCTGAGTGGTCGAAAGCGGCCGCCTGCTAAGCGGTTGTAGGTCCTTAAAGACTTACCTCGGGTTCGAATCCCGATCTCTCCGCGTTTCTTGCGTTCCGCGGCGGATGGCGCGTGCCCCAAAGGGTGCGCCATCCGCCGCGTCGCATTGACCGCCGCCGCCCCGCGTCAAGGACGGATCTTGCCGATGCACCACCGCTTCCAGCTTTCCCGGGCGGCGGGCCCGCTGCTGTTGATCGCCGCGGCCCTGTTCGCCGCCGCGCCTCCGTGCTATGGCTCCACCCCGACCGAGCAGTACCTCGCCGCGCGCCGGACTTCGCCGCCGCGTCCCGGCCTTACCCTCCAGGCCGCCGCGCAGAACCCCGACGCCTGCCGCGGCATGACCCTGGAGATCGCGGGCCGCCTGCTCGGCTGGGCGCGCACCGATGAGGGCGCGTCGCTCATGCTGGCCACCGACAACAACGGCACGCTCAACCTGACCATGAGCCGCATGCCCGACTGGATCCAGCCCGGGGAACGGCTGCGCGCGCTGGTGGTCATCGGCGGCGCAGGGGGCGACGGGGCGGCCGCCGTGATCGGGGCGCCCGACCTTTTGATCGTCGCCGTCGCCTCCGCCTCCGACATCGCGGCGGCGGAGGCGCGCTGGCAGGCCTCGGAGCAGGAGCGCGTCCGTCGCGGCCAGCAGACCCGCGCCGCGATCGCGCGCGCCGGTGCGGTGCTCGGCCAGCGCCGCGGGCGCGGCTCGTCGCCGCGCGCCTCGCTCGACGCGCGAAGCGCCCATCTCAGCCGCTCGCTCTCGCCCAACGCCCGCGCCGTGTACGAGCCGTACCGGGCGGCCATCCGCGGCTACAACCGGCGCCTGACGGAGCGCGAGGTGGACGCCATCACGAGCGCGATCCTGATCCACTCCGAGCAGATGGGCGTCGACCCGCGCCTCGTGATCGCGCTCGTGATCGCCGAATCGTCGTTCGACCCCGGCGCCACGTCCCGCGTGGGCGCGATGGGGCTCGGTCAGATCATGCCCGGCACGGCCCGCGAGATAGGGCTGGCCAACCCGTACGACCCCGTGCAGAACATCGCGGGCGCGGTCTACCTGCTGAAGACGCGGCTGGACAAATATTCCGCCGGCGGCGACGTGACCATGGGGCGTATCCTGGCGCTGGCCTCCTACAACGCGGGCATGGGCGCGGTGAAGAGGCACAAGGGCGTCCCCCCGTACCGCGAGACGCGCAACTACGTCAAGAAGGTCGAGAAGATCTACCGCCGCCTGTGCGGCGAAGGCGGGTCGTCTTGATCTGCGCCGTGCATGCGGTCGTGGGCGCGGCGGTGGGGAAACTGGCGGGATCGCGGGGCGGGGCGTTCGCCGCGGGCGTGGCCACGCACCTGCTGGGCGACCTGCTCCCGCACAAAGACTTCGACCCCAAAGTAGAGGCCCCGCTGCTCGCGGCGACGCTGGGACTCCTGGCATGGCGGTGCGGCGTAACGTCCCCGGAGTTCCTGGGCGCCGTCGGCGGCGTGACGCCCGATGTGGAGAACGCCGCGAGCGTGGCGGGCCTCATCCCCCGCGACGCCATGCGCTTCCCCACCCACATCGGCGACGGCCGCTTCCACGGCCCCAAGGTGCGCTCCGCCGCGCCCCAGCTCCTCGGCGCGG
>CADCTO010000059.1 GCA_902805585.1 uncultured Armatimonadota bacterium
CGCCGACACCCTCGACGGCGGTAACGGCGTCGGTTGTGCCAGCCCATTTGCCGCACGGCGCCCACGCCTGCGAGCGGCGGCTGAGTTCGTCGGCGGTCTCGATGCGAATCGCATCCGGGTGCGCGTTCGTGGTGAACAACATCCGGTGGTTGGGCGTGACGAGCAGGTCTACGCGGTTGCTGCGGAAGCGGACCATCTCGCCCGCATAGTCCTGGACGATGACTTTTTCGACTTCCTTTTCCTCGATGCGGCCGGTGTCGGGGTTGAGCGACAGGACGCGGTCGCCCGGCTTGATTTCGGCATAGTGCTTGAAGCCGTCGCGGGTAAGCGCCCGCGTCTGCTCGTCGTAGCAGGAGACTTGAAGGAACCGCTCGTGGCCGAACTTGCGGGCGGCCTCCAGCAGCACGTGGACGCCGTTGAAGTTGGAACGGACGGCGGCGTCGGGGTCCAGGATGGCGCGGTCGTTATGGCTCTCGGCGGCGAAGTTGAGGATGGCGTCCACGTTGCGGGACAGGTTGTCCACGACCTTGGGGTCCTCGATGCGCCCCTCGAAGAACTGGAAGTTCGGGTTGTCCCACAGGTCGTGGAAGTTGTCCAGGTTGCCCGCGTACGTGAGCGCGTCCAGGCCCAGGATCCGATAGTCCGGGTACTTGCCGAGCATATAGCGGACGAAGTTGGAGCCGATGAACCCGGCGGCGCCGGTGACGAGCAGTCGTTTCATGAACGGTGGTTCCTTCAGGGGTGCGTCGGTGAGCGGTGGAAATGGTGCATCTTCCAGGTGTCGCCGTCGCGGACGAGCACCCGGGTCTGGTTGTCGGAATAGAAGGCCGGCACGCCCGTGCCCTGCGCCGGGTAGGTGACGAGGAGCGTGAAGGTGACCACGGCGACGTCGCCGCCGGCGCCGCAGATCTGGACGCGCGGGTCGAGCAGGTCCACGCGGCTCTGTTCGTGCACGCCGACCATCCCTCCCGCGCCCATCAGGTGCAGGTGAAACTCCAGCCCGTCGATACGCGCGGGCGCGATGAACCACTCGTAGGCGGACATGTCCTCGGTGGCGTGCGCCCGGTAGAAGTCGAGGTCGCGCCGGTACACCGCTTCGATGAGCTGCCGCGTCGTGTCGAGGACCTGGGTTTCGATGTCGGTCATAGCGTCTGCATCCCTGCGAACCGCGGGCATGTCATTTCTGCGCCGGAGCGGGCGGCGCGGCAGCAGCGAGCGTTCGGTCGAAAAACTGGACGGTCTTTTTGAACTGGGCGGCGTTGTTGACGCCCGCACACAGGATGAGGAGGACGACCAGGCCCAGTGCGACGGGCCGGGCCCGGGTGAGCGTGCTGAAGGCGGCGAGCGCGATCAGCAGCGGCAAAAAGTGGGCGGCGTACAGGAACGTCTCCATGCCGTAGACGAGGTGCATCGCGAGCTGGATCAGCAGGGCGGCGACGACGACGAAGCGGAGCTGCGGGTGCGTCTTGGTCGCGCGCAGGCCCCACACGCCCAAGCCGAGCAGCGCGAGCCAGAGCACACAGGCGGGGAGCCCGAACGGGCTCCCCGACCCGAGCTGTGACGGCTGCGTGACCAGGGCCCGCGCGGGCTGGCCGTCCAGATCGACCGCGACCTCCCGCGGCGCGGGCATGACGACCGTATGGAACAGGAACGAGCGGACGACGGCGGCCGGGCCGCCGTTCTCCGTGCGGAACAGGTAGTTCTGTTCCTTGGTTCCGCCCAGGAAGAAGTTCGAGGACGGGAACACGACCTTCTGAACGGCCCAGAGCAGGACGACGGCGGCCAGGGCGTTGGCCGTGATCTGGAGGGCGCGGCGGCGCGGGAAGTGCGCGAAGGCGGCCAGGATGCCGACCAGCCAGTTCGATAACGTCATCGAGAGCGTCAGGGCGCTGGCGGCTATGAACGGGGCCTCGCCGACGTTGCGGTGGTACTTGAGCCCGACGAGGGCCAGCGTCAGCACGATGGTGAGCGAGCCCCAGGCGTACGTTTCGGGAACGGAGAACCAGAAGAGCCAGCCGGCGCTGACGCCGGCCAGGGCGCTGAAGAGCACGGCGTCGAGCCGGCGCAGGCCCATCAGGCGCAGGAGAACGAACAGCAGGCCCATCCACAGAAAGGCGACGCCGGCCATCACGAGGCGCACGGCGTTCAGCGGGCCCAGGCCGAGCGCCTTCTGCGCGAGCCGGGTCGGCGGGTACGTGAGCAGCGGGAACAGCGGGTGCACTTCGGTGCGGAAGTGGTCGGCCCAGCGGTCGGACATGTCGCGGTACGCCCGCGGCACGTCGGCGTCGAACCAGACCTCCATGTACGTGTACGAGATCGCGTCGTTGACCTTGAACTGCCCGTACAGGGCGGCGCCCGCGGCGAACAGCGCGAGCAGCAGCAGCAAAACGCCGTCGAGCCCGATCCGCTTGAGCAGCCCGGTCTTTGCCGGGGCGGCCGGGTACGCCGCCCCGGCGGCCTGATCCTGAACCATGGTTAGCGTGTCTCCGGCGCGGTTGCGAGTTGAGCGTCGAGCGTTGAAAGTGGGGGCCGGTCTGCCCCGGCAACGGCGCGCGGCGCTTGTGCGGTCGGGGCGGGCTGCCGGAAGTAGTCCACGGCGCGGCGGAACTGCGTCACGTTGTTGATCGCGGCGCACACGATGAGCGCGGCGAGCAGGCCCAGCACGACGGGTCGCGCCCGCGTCAGGGTCCCCAGCGAGACCAGGACCAGAAAAAGCGGCAGGAAGTTGAGCGCGTACAGGAACGTCTGGTTGCCGTACAGCAGATGCAGGCAGAGCTGCCCCAGC
>CADCTO010000060.1 GCA_902805585.1 uncultured Armatimonadota bacterium
GTTTCGCCGTTCACCTCCGAAAAGACGAAGCGGGAACTAGAAACGATCCTGCGCGCGCGTCCCGGCTTTTTCTACGCCGAGTACCTCCTCGGGCTCTGGCACCAGGAGCAGGGCGACAACGCCAGGAGCGAGGCGCTGTATGCGCAGGCTCTCGAACACGCGCCCGCCGTCCTGGTACAGCCGTACCGGTTCCGGGACGGGCGCCCGCTCGAGGGTTCCGTTATCGCGCGGATGGAGATCGAGTGCAACCGGGTGCGGAACGGGTGGCTCGACCCGAGCCTGAAGCTCGCCTTCTTCAACCTCAGGACGGACGGACAGGGAAACGTGCGCGTGCCGGTCTACCGGACGGTGTACCGCGTTTCCTCCGTGTCCCACCCCGACGATTTTGACACCGAATACCCCCGGCTCGGGTGGTTCGAGACGCGCGGGAAGACCGGTGTTCTTCCCGCCGCCACGGTCGCGCCCGAGAAATGACACCGTCGGACGCGGGAACCGGAACGGTACGGACGGCCTCGCGGCGCGTCTGGGCGCTGGCCGACACGCACCTGGGCGCGGCGGTCGGCAAGACGATGGACCGGTTCGGGGAGCACTGGCGGAACCACAAGGAGAAGATCCTGGCGAACAGTTGGCGTGTGGTCGCCGAAGGCGACGTGCTGCTGCTGCCGGGCGACCTTTCGTGGGCGATGCGCCGCGAGGAGGCGCTGCCGGACCTGGGCTTTCTGGCCGCGCTGCCGGGGACCAAAATCGCCATCAAGGGCAACCACGACTACTGGTGGGCGAGCGGCAAGAAGATCGACTATCCGGGGCTCTCCTCCCCGCCGTTCCTTCTGGAAGACGGGGCGCTGGGCGTCGCGGGGACGCGCGGCTGGTTCGTGCCGGCGGCGGGCTCGGAGAACGAGGCGGCGGACCGGAAGATACTGGAGCGCGAGCGGGAGCGCCTGCGGGCGAGTCTCGCCGCCGTCGCCGGCTGCCGGGTGCGGGTCGCCATGACCCACTACCCACCCCACCCGTACCTGGCGGAACTGCGGGCGGCGGGTGTTTCCGCCGTCGCCTACGGCCACATTCACACCGGTTCGCCGCCGGAAGCCGAAAGGCAGGCGCACGATGGGGACGAGGTGGACGGCGTACGCCTCTTCTGCGTCGCCTGCGACCGCATCGCCTTCACGCCGCGTCTGATTGGAGAGATTTAACCGCCAAGACGCCAAGAGCCCCAGGGGGAGAAGAGGCGAATGATACCTTCTTCCCTTGGCGCTTTTGGCCGTTAGTCCTGAACCGAGGCCGTCGCGGTGCCGCGGGCGGCCAGTTCTTTTTCGCGGCCCTCGCGCAGGAAGCGCGCGAACTCCTGCGGGTCGCGCGTGATGCCGGCCGAATGCTCGCGCGGCGTGCCGTCCGGCGAGACGATGGCGTAGAGCGGGAGGGCCACGTCGCCGAAGGTCTTTTCCTGGTACCCCTGGTTCTGCTTGCTGCCCTCATCCGCGCCGTCCGTGTAGAGCTGGACGCGCACGAACTGCGACAGCTCACCCTTCACGGCGGGGTCCGGGAAGACGTTGTTCTCCATCCAGCGGCAGTTCGTACAGGTGTAGCCCGTGAAGTCGACGAAGAGCGGCTTGTTCTGCGTTTTGGCGTCGGCCAAGGCGGCGTCGAGCGTTTTGTGCCAGGAAAGTCCGCCGTGGGCTGTGTCGGCGCTCTGCGCGGCGGCGGGCAGGCCGTAGTCGGCCGGCGGCAGGAACGCCACGAGGTCGCTGGCCAGCGGGCGCCCGGTCACGCCGTACAGGCAGTACAGGCCGAGCAAAGCGAAGGCGGCGGCCCAGGCCCCGCGCGCGAGGCTGGGGCGGCCTTCCGGCGTGGAGAAGCCCAGCCGCAGCACGCCGAGCAGCCACAGCGCGGCCCCCAAGCCCAGGATGCCCCAGATCGCCAGGAACAGGGGGCGCGGGAGCAGGCCCCAGCCCTGCACCATGTCGGCGTTCGAGAAGAACTTCAGCGCGGCCGCGATCTCCAGGAAACCCATGGCGCCCTTGACCGTGGACAGCCAGGCGCCCGAGCGGGGCAGGCGGGCCAGCCAGCCGGGGAACAGCGCGAGCAGGAAGAACGGGAGCGCGAGCGCGGTGGCGAAGGCGCCCATGCCGACGATCGGCCGGACCCACTGCGCGCCGGTGGAAGCGTCGGCGGCGGCGATCAGGACGGTCCCCATGAACGGCGCGGTGCAGGTGAAGGCGGCGGCGACAAAGGTCAGGCCCATGCCCAGCACGCCCAGCGTCCCCCCGTGTCGGTTCCCGGCGCCCGCGAAACCCTGGAGCGCGCGGGGCAGGCGCAGCTCGATGATCTCCAGAAGGGCGAGCCCGAAGATGACGAACAGTGCGGCGAACGCCAGATTGAGCCAGGGGTTGGTGAACAGCCGGTTCGCGCCGGTGGCGCCGATGGTGGCGGCGAGCACCGCCCCGATGAGCGTGAACGAGACGATGATGCCGAGCGAGTAGGACGCGGCCAGCCGCACCATGGTGCCGCGCGCGGCCTGGGCGTTCTCGCCCTTGGCGGTCGCCTGCTTGGTGAAGAAGGCGAGGGTGACCGGGATCATCGGGAAGACGCAGGGGGTCAGGAGCGCGAGCAGCCCCGCCCCGAACGCCGCGAACACGAACGGCAGCAGGCTCCCGGCGGCGGCGGCGGTGTTGCTGCCACTGCCGTCGCCCGTCGTGCCGCCGCCTCCGGTCGTATCAGCCGTTGCCGCGGCTACGGTGTACTCGGGGCGCGCGGCGCCCGCCTCGATAGCCACCGTGGCGG
>CADCTO010000061.1 GCA_902805585.1 uncultured Armatimonadota bacterium
GAAGTGGTCGGAGACCGGGGCGGAGTCGTCGCCGGCCGCCTCGACGCCCGCGCGCTGGAGCTTGTCGAGCATCGTCGTGGTCTCGGGCAGGCCGAAGAAGGCGGCGACGCTTTCGGCCGTGGTGCGCCCGATCTCGTGGATCCTGTCCATGTCGTCGGCGGACGCCTGGGCTACCTTTTCAAGCGTGCCGAAGTGGCGGGCCAGGATGCTGCTCCCCTTCTCGCCACAGTGGCGGATGCCGAAGGCGAAGATCAGGCGCGCGAGCGTCGTCTTTTTCGCCTTATCGATCCCCCCGAGGATGTTGTCTGCGAGCTTGTCGCCCATGCGCTCCAGCGGCAGCAGGTCTTCCTTCTTCAGGTAGAACAGGTCGGCGGGGTCTTTGACCAGGCCCGCCTCGATGAGCTGCGCGATGTGGCGCGTGCCCAGGCCCGCGATGTCCAGCGCGTTCCGGGACACGAAATGCTCCAGACGCGTCTGGAGTTGGGCGGGGCAGCCGGCGGCGTTCGGGCAGCGCGTGACGGCCTCGCCTTCGGGCAAAGCGACGGGCGTGCCGCACGACGGACATTCGCCGGGCAGAACGTACCGCGTGGTGTCCGCCGGTCTTCCCTCGAAGACCACGCGCACGACTTCAGGGATCACTTCGCCCGCCCGCTGGACCACCACCATGTCACCTACGCGCACGTCCTTGCGCGCGATCTCACCCTGGTTGTGCAGCGTGGCGCGGCTCACGATCACGCCGCCGACCGACACGGGTGCGAGGATCGCGAGCGGCGTCAGCGCCCCCGTCCGCCCGACCTGCACGACGATGTCCTCCACCTTCGTCTGCACCTGGAGGGCCGGGTACTTGTAGGCGATCGCCCAGCGCGGGCTGCGGGCCAGCGCGCCCAGCTCCTCCTGGAGGCGGACGTCGTTGACCTTGACCACCACGCCGTCCATGTCGTATTCCATGGCGTTCTTTTTGTCCTGCCAGGACCGGGTGAACGCGATGACGCCCTCGATGTCGCCGCAGACCTCCCGGTACGGGTTGGTCGGCAGGCCCCAGGCGCGGTACCGGTCCAGCAGCCCGGACTGCGTGTCGGGGCGGTAGCCGCGCGTCTCGCCGATCCCGTAGCAGTAGATCTGAAGCCGCCGCCCGGCCGTGATGTTCGAGTCGAGCTGCCGGAGCGACCCGGCGGCGGCGTTGCGCGGGTTGGCGAAGACGGGTTCGCCGGTCTTCTCCCGTTCTGCGTTGATGCGCGCGAACTCGGCGTGCGTCAAAAACACCTCGCCGCGCACCTCGATCAGCTCGGGCCGGACGTCGCCGCCGTGCAGGCGCAGCGGCAGCGACTTGATCGTCCGCAGGTTGATCGTGATGTCCTCGCCGGTCGTCCCGTCGCCGCGGGTCGCGCCCTGCGTGAACACGCCGTTCTCGTAGGTCAGCGACACGGCCAGTAGGTCCATCCCCAGCGCCCGCTTGACGCGCGTGTCGAACCCGCGCAGGTCGTCGTCGGAGAAGGCGTTGCCCAGCGACAGCATCGGCCGGCGGTGCGTCACGCTGCCGAACGCGCTGACCGGCGGCGCGCCCACCCGCTGCGTCGGCGAGTCCGGCGAGACCAGCTCCGGGAACCTGGTCTCCAGCGCCTGCAGTTCGTTCATCAGCGCGTCGTACTCGGCGTCGGAGACCGTGGGCGCGTCGTGGACGTAGTAGGCGATGTTGTGCTTCTGCAGCTCGTCGCGCAGGAAGCGGGCGCGCTCGGAAGCCTGGTGGATGTCCTCGGGGAGCGTGGGAGCGATCATGCGAATACCTTTCGACGTGCCGGCCGGGCCGTCCTGCCGGGCGAGGATCGTGTCTTACCGGGATACTCCCGTGCGCAAACGGGGTCCGGCAAGGGGGCGGTTTGCGGATTCGGGCGGGGACGTGATATACTGAAACGTGCTTCTTGCGGACGTGACCCTCTGCCCGCTCTTCAACAACCTACAGATGCCAGTGCCTAGTTCCGGTTAACCCCCGCTTTAGACTCTGTTCCCCTGTTTTTTGTGTGTCGCACCTCGCCCGCTTTACCGCGGGCCGTTATCGATCCGAGGGACAAAGCGTGCGTCGCGGACATTGTGTTCCGGCGCACCAGCGGGAGACAGTTATGAGAATCTTCGTGGGGGGCATCTCCTACAGCACCAACTCCGACGGCCTGCGGACGCTCTTCGCCCAGGCGGGCGAGGTCACCGAGGCCACCGTCGTCGAGGACAAGTATTCCGGGCAGTCCAAGGGCTTCGGCTTCGTCGAGATGCCCAACGCCGCCGAGGCCCAGGCCGCGGTCGGCCAGTTCAACGGCTACAGCCTCGACGGCCGCCCGTTGACGGTGAACGAAGCCAAGCCGCGCGAGCCGCGCAGCAATGGTTACGGCTCCGGAAGCGGCGGCGGCGGCGGCAACCGCTGGTAAGGCACGGGGCGCCCTCGTTGGTGCCCTCTGACCTCGGCGGCAAGTGATGCAGCGGGGGCGGCGGCTTATACCCGCCGCCCCCGCTTTCCTTTGCGGCAGCCCTCCCGTTGTGACGGCGCCGCGGGGGCGCGCGCCAGAAAGGGCGTCGTCGGATGCAGAACGTCAAGCAGAACGCGAGCCCGAAACGGTCTCGTTCGCAAGAGGAAAAACGGCGCAACTTCGGGACCCGCTTGTGGCAGGCGATCGTCCTGGGCGTGCTCCGTGGCGCCACGGGCACCATGCAGCGGCTGTCCCGCCCCGCCGCGCTGCGCGTGGGCCGGGGCCTGGGCAGTCTCGGGTACCACGTCGCGCGGCGGCAGCGCCGGTACGCGGACCGCAACCTGCGCCTCGTCTTCGGCGAAACCTACACCGGCGCCGAGCGGGACGCGCTGACGCGCCGGGTCTTCTCCCATTTCGGCCTGTGTGTGGTAGATTTCCTGCGCGGCCCTGCGTACACCGGCCCGGTCCTGGATCGGCTCGTTTCCTGTGACGGTTGGGAGCACGTCGAGAAAGCGCTCGCCGGCGGCAAGGGCATCATCGTGCTGAGCGCACACCTGGGGAACTGGGAGCTGCTGGGCCGGTGGCTCGCGGCGAAAGGGGTCCCCCTGACCGTGGTCGCCCGCGAGCCGGAAGAGCCGCTGTTCGCCGCGTACGTGCGCCGGATCCGGGAAGGCGCCGGGTTCACGGTGCTGAACAAGGGGGAGTCCGCGCGTGAACTGCTGGCCGTCCTCCGGCGCGGCGCCGCCGTCCTTCTGATGCCGGACCAGAACAGCGGCGACGTCTTCGTCCCGTTCTTCGGCGTCCCCGCCGGAACCGTCGCCGGCCCCGCCTCGCTCGCCCTCCATACCGGCGCACCGATCGTCCCTTCTTACTGCGTCCGGGAAGGCGACGGCTACCGGATGCTCTTTCTTCCGCCGATCCCGGCAAACAAGACCGAGAACAAAGAAGCAGACGTCGCGCGCATCATGACCGAGGCGAACGCCGTCCTGGAGGGCGTGGTCCGGCAGTACCCGGACCAGTGGCTGTGGCTGCACAACCGCTGGAAGTCCGCCTTCGAGGAGAAGAACCGCGGTCGGTGGCCCGAAGGCCACGACTTCACGGCGGCGTACGCACGCTGGCTGGGCCCGTAGCGGCCCCACAGTCCGCGACCGGCACCCTCCCGTCCCAGGCGACCGCGCGGCGCACGGGGTAGACTGGTAGCGGAAGGAATCCGGCCATGAACGACGACAGACTCCGCTCGAAGTTCCTCGGCGCGCTCCTCGGCACCTTCGTCGGCGACGCGCTCGGCGCCCCGGTCGAGGGCTGGCCGCCCGACCGGCTCGCCGACGCGCTCCAAGACCTGCGGGACCTGCCGGAAGGCTCGCCCCGCCGCGAGATGTACGACGCCCTCTTCGGCCTGATCAGCGGCGGCCCCGTCCCGCCGGGAACCGCGCGCTATACCGACGACACGCAGATGATGATCGGCGTGGCCGAATCGCTGGCGGAGCACGGAGGTTTCGAAGGGCCGGACATGGCCCGGCGCTTCGCCGAAAACTTCGAGGGCAAGCGGGGTTACGGCCCCGGTGCCTACGGCGTCCTCCTCGCCCTGCGCCAGGGCGCCGCCTGGGACGAGGTCGCGGGCCAGCTCTTCGGCGGGACGGGTTCGTACGGCAATGGCGCGGCCATGCGCGTCGCCCCGGTCGGCGTTTTCTACCACGACGATCCGGCGGAACTGCGGCGCGTCGCCGAACTACAGGCCACGATAACGCACACGCACCCGCTCGGCAAGGAGGGCGCGGCGCTACAGGCGTTCGCCGTCGCCTGCGCGGCACGTCGGGAGCCGGACACGGAGCTTGATCCGTTCACGTTCCTCGACGATCTGCGCGCCTTCCTCCGGGACGACAGCGGCACCTACGCGGCTAAGCTCGACGACATCGCCGAACTGCTCAGGTCCCCCGTCCCGTTCTACGAAGTAGGGGAGGCGCTGGGCACGGAACTGTCCGCCCACGAATCCGTGCCCGCGGCGATCTACGCCTTCCTCGCGGTCCCGCACTCCTTCCGCGAGGCCGTCCTGTATGCCGTGCGCTTCGGCGGCGACGCCGACACCATCGGCGCGATGGCAGGTGCCATCGCCGGTGCGTATCACGGCGTCGAAGCGATCCCCGAGCGGTGGTTGGCGCCTCTGGAGAACGGCGCCAAGGGCCGCGATTATGTCCGTGAACTGGCAGAGGCTCTCTGCGCGCGAAAATACCAGAACCAGAGTGACACACCGAGCCAGTGAACCCCCAGCACAGCTCTGGGTAAGCGGGTCGTCCTCACGCTCTTCTTTGTGTTTCTCGCGTTCTCGTTCGGCGTCGCGCTTTTCTCGATCCCGATCCTGCGCGCCGGCATCTTCTCCTCTTCCCGGCTCTCGCTCACGGCCGCCGCGCTCCCCCTGCCGCTCCCCGTTCCCTGAGCCGGCGCCGACATCCCGCCCCGCAACCCGCTGCCACGGCAAAGATGGCGGCCGTTTGGAGGAGCCCGGGGAGGGAGACAGGGGAGCGGGGCACCAGCGCCCAACCTATGAGGAAGGCGGCCACGCACGCACCCGCGACGCTCACCCACTCCTTCCCCGTGCGCCAGGCCAGGGAATGAGCCACGCCGTAGACGGCGGTTATGCCGGTGACGAAGAGCGCCGCCTCGTACACCCAGGTCACGGGCGCCCGCCTTCCGGGTCTTCCGGTGCTTCCCGCCCCTGGCGTGGGCGTTGATACCCCCGGTGGCCGCCCGCGGCGGCGGCGAAGAGGCCCGCCACGAAGGCGACGGTCTGCCCCTTCGCCGGGAAGGGCCGCACCGTCACCATGTTACTCACGCCCGCCCCCTCCGGCGCCCCGCTTTAGTTCGGCCACCTGCTTTCTCAGTTCGGCGTTCTCGATCTTCAGCTCGGCGTTCTCACGCACCAGGCGCGCCGTCTCCTCGCCGACCACCTTCTCCGCGCCGGACTTCGCCGCACCCAGCCCGGAGAGTGCCGCGCGAGCCAATGCAGAGCGCACCGCATCCCACGCCCTCGGCTTGCTTTCGCTCATTCGCGCCCGCCTCCCTCAGGCCCTTCGACCTCCTGGCGCAGCCGGTGGTACACGTGCTCGCGGCCCACCGCCTCGGCGGCCTCGCTCGGGTTCGCCGGGCCGGGGCGGTTCGGGCATCGTTCCCCTCCGTGCTCGGCGCTTCTTCAAAGTTTATACCCGGCCGATGCTCCGGGTTTGCTGTCGCGGCCCGGCGCAGGCGGATTTCGCGGTTGCAGGAAGGGCGGCCCACCCCATCGAACAACGTTCCCACGGTGGACGCCGGCCGTCACGCCAGAAAGCGGGCAGGTCCCCTTTGCCGAGCGAGATCATCACCTTCCTGTTCACGGATATCGAGGGCAGCACCCGGCTCTGGGAGCATTCCCCGGACGCCATGCGCCGCCTCCTGGCGGTTCACGACGACCTCCTGCGGCAAGCCATCGCCGCCAACGGAGGCCGTGTCTTCAAGACCGGCGGGGACTCGTTCTCTGCCGCCTTCGGCTCGGCCAGGGCGGCGCTTCGTGCCGCCCTGGCCGCCCAACGGGCACTCCAAACGGCCCATGGGGGCGAGATGGGCCGCCTCCGGGTGCGGATGGCCCTGCACACGGGCGAAGTCGAGGCGCGTGACGGCGACTACTTCGGCCCGCCCCTGAACCGCGCGGCCCGGCTCCTGGACGCGGCCCACGGCGAGCAGACGCTCCTGTCGCAGGCGGTGTACCATCTGGTGTGCGAAGACCTGCCCGCCCCGGCCGAACTGCGGGACCTCGGCGCCCACGGACTCAAAGATCTGGTGCAACCGGAAACCGTGTACCAGTTGTGCCACCCCGACCTCCGGACCGAGTTCCCGCCGCTGCGCTCGCTGGAGGCGCAGCCCAACAACCTGCCCCTGCAGCTCACGTCGTTTGTCGGGCGCGAAGCGCAGGTCGAAGAGGTGCGGCGCCTTCTGGGTCGGGCGCGCCTGCTGACACTGACGGGTCCCGGTGGCTGCGGGAAGACGCGCCTCGCGCTCCAGGTGGCGGCCGACTCTATCGGGAAACTCGCGGCCGGTGTCTGGCTGGCGGACCTGGCTCCGCGGACAGCCCACCCGGACTCCGTCTGGGCGACGGTGGCCGACGCTCTGGGCGTCCGCGCGGAGCACGGCCATGACGGCGGCGTGGCTCCGGGACGGCCGGTACCGCGGGCGCTGCTCGACTTCCTGCGCTCCCGCGAGATGCTGCTCGTGCTGGACAACTGCGAGCACCTTTTGCTGCCCTGCGGCGAGTTCGCCACCCGGGTGCTGGCGACCTGTCCGCGCGTTCGGATACTGGCGACGAGCCGGGAGGCGCTCGGTATCGCCGGCGAAACGCTCTGGCCCGTGCCCTCGCTCTCGGTGCCGGGACCGGACGCGGGTTCCGGGGCGGAGGCGGTGCAGTTGTTCGTCGAACGCGCGCGGGCGGTGCAGCCCGGTTTCACCCGTTCCGAGGAGGCGGCACCCGCGGTCGCCCGGATCTGTCGTCAGCTCGACGGCATACCGCTGGCCATCGAGCTGGCGGCGGCGCGCCTGAAGGTGCTTTCGGTCGAGCAGATCGCGGATCGCCTTTCGGACCGGTTCCGCCTGCTCACCGGCGGGGACCGCACGGCGCTGCCGCGCCAGCAGACGCTGCGTGCGCTGATCGACTGGAGCTGGGACCTGCTGTCCGAGGGCGAGAAAGCGCTCCTGGGGCGCCTGTCGGTCTTCGCCGGGGGGTGGGACCTGGAGGCCGCCGAGGCGGTCTGCGCGGAATCGTGCGACGTCGAAGGCGGCGTGCTGGAGATCCTGTCACGGCTCGTGGACAAATCGCTGGTGATCGCCGAACTGGTCGAGGTGAACACGCCCGGCCGCGGCGCGCACCTTTCGGCGCGGTACCGCCTGCTGGAAACGATCCGGCAGTACGCCGCCGAGAAGCTCGAACACTCCGGCGGTACGGCGGCGGTCCGGACGCGACACCGGGACTGGTACGCCGGCTTCGCGGAGGCGGCGGAGCCGGACCTGCGCGGCCCGCATCAGGCCGCCTGGTTCGACCGGCTGGAGCGGGAGCACGACAACCTCCGGGCGGCGCTCGAATGGTGCCGTACCACGGAAGACGCTTCGACGGGTCTGCGCCTCGCCGGCGCGCTTTCGCGCTTCTGGTACGTCCGCGGCTACCTGGGGGACGGGCGAGCGTGGTTGGAAGCGTTTCTGGCGGCGGGGCAACCGGCGGTCCCGCAGGCGCTGCGGGCGAAGGCGCTCCACGCCGTAGGCGGCCTGGCGCGGGATCAGGGCGACGCCGTGGCGGCCGAGCGGTACTACCACGAGGCGCTTGAGCTGCGCCGGGTGATGGGGGACCGCCCCGGCGCCGCGACATCCCTTCTGCAGCAGGGCGCCGTCGCCCTGGACCGGGGCGAGCGGGAGCACGGACTCGCGCTTCTCGACGAGAGCTTGGCGGAGTTCCGGAAGATGGGGAACCTCCGGGGGGCGGCGATGGCATTGGGCTACAAGGCTGTTGCCGCCCTCGACGGCGGCTGCACGGCGGCCGCGGCCGACCTCCTCGAAGAGAGCCTCGGCCTTTCGCGTGCGGTGGGGGAGTCCTGGGGGGCGGCGCAGGCGCTGACCCATCTCGGACACCTCGCCCTGATCGGGGAGGACGTCGCCTGGGCCGAGGAACTGTTCCGGGAAGCGCTGGCGCTGTATCAGGAGACGGGCGACCGGCGGGGCATCGGCCTTGCTTTGCGGAGCCTGGGGGATGCGGCGGCGAAACGCGGCGATGGCGCGGGCGCACGCGAATCCTACGAGCGCAGCCTGGAACTGTACCGCGCGGCGGGCGACCGGCGCGGCACCGCCCACTGCCTGGACGGACTGGCAGGGGTCCTCCGGCAGCAGGCCCGGTTCGAGCAGGCGGCGCTGTTATACGGGGCGGCCGATCGTTTGTGGGAGGATATGCGCGTCGCCGGGTCACGCAGAGACCCCGAGAAAAGGCGGCCAGGCGGCCCGGAGGATGAACCGGCGGCGCCGAGCGACGGGTTCCGGACAGCCCGGTCCCGCGGCCGGGTTCTCCCGCTGGAGCAGGTCCTCACGGCGGCACTGGCGGACACGTCGCCCCCCGCGTGACAAACCTTTGTGAAATCGTGTACAATGGGGGCGGCCGTTCGGTCGTAGGAGACAAAGACTTTCTCACATGGCTTCCATGCGTCAGATCCGCTCGCGCATCCGCGTGGCGAAGAACATCCAGCAGATCACCAAGGCGATGAAGATGGTCGCCGCCGCCCGCCTGAAGCGCGCGCAGGACCGCGTCGGGTCGGCCCGGCCGTACTCCGAGAAGATCCGCGACGTGATCGGCTCGCTGTCGCGCGCGGGCGCCGGGATGGAGCACCCGCTGCTCGCCCAGCGCGAGCCCGTGCGCGTCGGCGTGCTCGCCATCACGGCGGACCGGGGCCTCGCGGGCGCGTATGCGACCAACATCCTGCGCAAGGCGATGGAGGTGCTGCGCCCGCTCGACCCGGCGAACGTCCGGATGCTGGTGGTAGGGCGCAAGGGACACGCCTTTTTCCGCCGGAGGGCCTACGCGGTCGCGGACGAGTACGGCCTGAACATGACCGGGGTCACGTTCGGCGAGGCGCAGGAGATCGCGCGGCGGGCGCGGGAGATGTTCGCGTCCGGCGAAGTGGACGTGCTGTACCTGGTCTACACGAAGTTCCAGTCCGCGCTGACCCAGCGCCCGACCACCGTGCAGCTGCTGCCGGTCGTGACCGAGGAGGTGGGTGAGGCAGCAGAGGAGGCCGCGGCGGGCGGCGGGGCCCAGGACGACTACCTCTTCGAGCCGAACGCCCAGGCCATCCTGGAGCGCCTGCTGCCCCGCTACGTGGACACCCTGATCTACCAGGCCCTGCTGGAATCGGTCGCTTCGGAGCACGGCGCCCGCATGACCGCGATGTCGTCGGCCACGGACAACGCGGGCAAGATGATCTCGAGCCTGACCCTGGTCCTGAACCGGGCGCGCCAGGCCAACATCACTAAAGAGATCGCCGAGATCGTCGGCGGCGCGGAAGCCCTCAAGTAAAACGGTTCTCCAAATGACGGGCCCTCCGCGCACGCGGAGGGCCCGTTTGGTTTCAGGCCGCGCCCGCCAGGCGCATCGCCGCCGCGGCCGGTTCCTCTTCCGGCTGCGCTTCGGGCGCCTCCTCGGTGCCCCACAGGCGGTGCGCTTCCCAGCCGCCGCTGAGGCCCCTCAGTTTCCAGGTGCCCTTCAGGAAGCGGCCGTCTTCGGACAGGCCCCCCTCATAGAAGACCTTCCCCGTGCCGTGGCCGGGCGGGGGGTGCTGGTAGACCTTGGAAAAGTTCACCCGCAGGCCCTTCTGCGTCCCGAGTACGCTCGCCTCGCCCAGCACATCGTCGTCCAGGATGGTCCCGGTGAAGCGCCCTTCGGTCCCACGAAGAATGAAGGTCGCCTCGAAACGGACGGGCGGCTGGCCGGCCCATTGCGGGTAGTGGTACGTGCCGAGCCAGCCCCCGGCGATGCTGGGCGTGTCGGGGTCGATCATGGCGTTTCCGTTCGCGGCGTGTGGCGGCGGCGCTCGACGGTCATGCGGATGCCGTGCCGGGGACGCAGCGTGATGAGCGGCTCCGGCTCGATTCGCTGGCCCGGGACGAGGTGGAAGGTGACGCGCTGGGCGAGCGTAGCGAGCAGGATCTGGCCTTCCATCAGGGCGAAGTGGCTGCCGATGCAGATGCGCGGGCCGCCGCCGAACGGCAGGTAGGCGTAGCGCGGCCGGTTCTGTTCGGCTTCGGGCGTGAAGCGTTCGGGGTCGAACCGCTCGGGTTCCGGGAAGTGCTCGGGCCGGCGGTGCAGGGCGTAGGCGACGATCACCATGACCATGCCCTGCGGCACGCGGAACGGGCCGATCTCGACGTCGCGCACGGCGCGGCGGGCGACGGCATAGGCGGGCGGGTAGAGGCGCATCGCCTCCTTGAACACCTGGAGCGTGTAGGGCAGGTTCGGCAGGTCGTCCGGGCCCGGCGTGCGTCCGGCCAGCACGGCGTCCACTTCGTGCTGCATCTGCGCGTACACGTCAGGGTGGCGGGCCAGCAGGTACCAGGCCCACGCCAGGGCGTTCGCCGTCGTCTCGTGGCCCGCCAGCAGCAGGGTCATCGCCTCGTCGCGCGCCTGCGCGTCGGTCATCCCGCCCTCGCCCTCCTCGCCCTCCGCGAGCAGCAGGAGCGAAAGCAGGTCGCCGCGGTCCACGCCGCCGGCGCGCCGCTCGGCGATCAGGCGGTACACGGCCGCGTCCAGGTGCCGGACGGCGCGCTCCGTGCGCCGGTTGCCGGGCGTCGGCCAGTGGCGCGGGATGGCGAGCGGCGACCACATGCGGTGCGCCATATCGTGCATGGCGACCGTGAGCGCCCGGCCGAACATGTCCGCCTCGCCGCCGACATCCGTATCAAAGAGCGCCTTGCCGACGATGCCCAGCGTCAGGCGCATCATCGCGCGGTCGATGTCGAGCGTCGCCCCGTCGTCCCACGCCTGCTGCGCCCGTTCGGCCCTATCGGCCATCAGCGGCGCGTATCCGGTGACGCGCCCGTGCCGGAACGCGGGCGACACCAGCTTACGCTGGCGGCGGTGGAAACCGTCCTCGCTGGTGAGCAGCCCGTTCCCGAGGACGGGCCGAGCGAAAACGCTCAGGCTCGGCCCCTTGTGGAACGCGTCGGCGCGCTCGACCAGGACCTGGTGGATGTGGTGCGGCGCGTTGACCAGGACGACCGGGCGGCCCAGCCGGGTCAGGCCGATCTCGCCCGCCTCCCCGCTCAGCCGGGTGAGCAGACGGAGCCGGTCGCCGAAGAGCGACCGCAGCGTGCTGTCCAGCGGATGCGTGCGGACGTGCGGCGGCAGGACGGCGGTGTTTCCGGCTCCCATGGCCGCTAGAAGAACACCTTGGCGAAGCGCAGGACGCCCTGCTTCCACGGGACGCGGTGCGAGACGCCCGACTGGTTCTTGAACGTGTCGAGGTTCTCGCGGTACCACTGGAAGTTGCGCAGCAGGGCGTCCTTGTTGGAATACTTGGGCTTATAGCCCAGCACGCGCTCCGCCTTCTCGATCGAGACGAACGAGTCGTGCGTGACCGTCTCGTACACCCACTTGTACAGGGGCGAGAGCCGGAAGAACTCCAGCACGCGCAGCGTCC
>CADCTO010000062.1 GCA_902805585.1 uncultured Armatimonadota bacterium
CTTCCTGGGGGATCTCGACGCTGCCGACGATCTTCATCCGGGCCTTGCCTTCCTTCTGCTTCTCGAGGAGCTTGCGCTTGCGGGAGATGTCGCCGCCATAGCACTTCGAGATGACGTTCTTGCGCATCGCCGAGATGCGCTCGGCGGCGATGATCTTGCCGCCGATGGCCGCCTGCAGCTTGATCTCGAACATCTGGCGGGGCAGCAGCTCTTTCAGTTTTTCCACCAGCGTCTTGCCGCGCGCGAACGCCTTGTCGCGGTGCGTGATGAACGAGAGCGCGTCGACGGGCTCGCTGTTGATCTGGATGTCGAGCTTTACCAGGTTGGACGTCTGGTAGTCCGACAGCTCGTAGTCGAAGCTGGCGTAACCCTTGGTGCGCGACTTGAGCTGGTCGAAGAAGTCCATGATGATCTCGGACAGCGGGAGCTGGTAGTGCAGCATCACGCGGCCCGGCGCGGGGTACTCCATCCGCCCGAAGATGCCGCGCCGCTCGCGGCCCATCTCCATGACCGCGCCCACGTAGTCCGTCGGGACGATGATCGTCGCGTCCACGTACGGCTCGTCGATGTGGTAGATCAGCGTCGGCGGCGGCAGGTTGGCCGGGTTGTCCACGTCGATGACCGTCCCGTCGGTCTTGTGGACCTTGTAGACGACCGACGGGGCCGTGGCCAGCAGCGACAGGTTGAACTCGCGCTCCAGCCGCTCCTGCACGATCTCCATGTGCAGCAGGCCCAGGAAGCCGCAGCGGAAGCCGAAGCCGAGCGCGGCCGACGACTCCGCCTCGTAGGACAGGGCGGCGTCGTTGAGCTGCATCTTCGAGAGCGCCTCGCGCAGCTCGGGGAACTCGTTGGAATCGATGGGGTACAGGCCGCAGAAGACCATCGGCTTGGCGGGCTTGTAGCCCGGCAGCGGCGCGACGTTCGCTCCCACGCGCCCCGCCAGCGTCATGGTGTCGCCGACGCGGCAGTCGGTCACGCTCTTGATGGCGGCGTGGACGTAGCCCGTCCCGCCGGTGCGGATGGCGTCGGTCGGCTTCATGCGCGGCGTGAAGACGCCCACGCCGTCCACCTGGAACGTCTTGCCGGTCGCGATGAGCTTGATCTGGTCGCCGACCTTGACCGAGCCGTCCACGACGCGGATGTAGGCGACGACGCCCAGGAACGCGTCGTAGTGCGAGTCGAAGACCAGGGCGCGCAGCGGCTTGTCGGGGTCGCCTTCGGGCGGCGGGACCTTGCGGACGACCGCCTCCAAAATGTCCTTGACGCCGACGCCCTCCTTGGCGGACGCCCGGATCGCCTCGGTCGCGTCGATGGCCAGGATGTTCTCGATCTCCTCGGCCACGCGGTCGGGGTCGGCGGCGGGCAGGTCGATCTTGTTGATGACCGGGATGATCTCGAGGTCCGCGTTCATCGCCAGGTTCGCGTTGGCGAGCGTCTGCGCCTCGACGCCCTGCGCCGCGTCGACGACGAGGAGGGCGCCCTCGCAGGCGTTGAGGCTGCGCGAGACTTCGTACGTGAAGTCCACGTGGCCCGGGGTGTCGATCAGGTTCAGCTCGTACTCGTTGCCATCGTCGGCGACATAGGGCATGCGGACGGCGGCCATCTTGATGGTGATGCCGCGCTCGCGCTCGATGTCCATCTGGTCGAGGAGCTGCTCCTGCATGTCGCGCTTCTCGACCGTGTGCGTGGCTTCGAGCAGCCGGTCGGCGAGCGTGGACTTGCCGTGGTCGACGTGGGCGATGATGCAGAAGTTGCGGATTCGGTCTTGCGGAACAGGCATGTGGCGTGCGAAACCCCCGCCTCATTTTACCACGCGGCCGCGGCCGGCGGGGATCCGGCGCTCCTCTGCCCCGGCGACCTCCGGAAGCCGGGGGAGAAGGGACGGGGGCGAGGCCCGCACCGGGTACACTAACCCTGTACCCGGAAAGGATTCTCCACGTGGCCGACTACTACGACGACAACGACCTTCCCCGCTTTGCCGACATCGGGCGCGACCGCAAGGACCTGATGGACCGGTTCTTCGCCTGGTACAACGCCACGCTGGAAGAGGGGAGCCTGACCCGGCGCGAGAAGGCGCTGATCGGGCTGGCCGTCGCCCACGCCATCCAGTGCCCGTACTGCATCGACGCGTTCGCGCAGACCAGTCTCGAAGCCGGCTCGAACACCGAGCAGATGACCGAAGCGATCCACGTCGCCTCCAGCGTGCGCGGCGGCGCGACGCTGATCCACGGGCTGCAGGCGCTGCGCGCGGTAGACAAGGTGTCGATGTAGATGCCGGGCACGGCAGCGGCGACGCCGCTCCCCATGCTGAACGCCACCCGCGACGGAGGCGTGTTCGAGGATAAACTGCGCGCTGACGGACTATTCCCGCTCACCGCGCTCGGGATCGACACCCTCCAGGTCAACGTCGGCAAGCGGTGCAACCAGGCCTGCAAGCACTGCCACGTGGAAGCCGGCCCCCACCGCACCGAGGAGATGACGCGCGAAACGGCCGAACTGGTGATCGACGTGCTACGCCGGCATCCCATCCCGACCCTCGACATCACCGGCGGCGCGCCCGAACTCAACCCGCACTTCGAGTACCTGGTGAAGGGGGCGCGGGCGCTGGGGCGGCACGTGATGGACCGGTGCAACCTGACCATCCTGTTCGTCGAGGGGAAGGAACACCTGGCCGAGTTCCTCGCCTCCCATCGCGTGGAGGTCGTCGCTTCGCTGCCGTACTACCTGGCGCAGCGCACCGACGCCCAGCGCGGGGTGGGGGTCTTCG
>CADCTO010000063.1 GCA_902805585.1 uncultured Armatimonadota bacterium
ACTCTACCGTATCGGTGCGCGGGTTGACCACGCCCAATCCCAGCTCCTTGTTCCCGCGTATCGCTTGCGAGCCGAGCAGGGCCGGCAGTTCCCCCGCGCGCGGCGTCGCGAACTCCAGCACCAGCTGGCGCACCTTGAGCCGCTCCAGATACGGCGTCAGCGGGCTGTACGAACCGCTGAGGAGCGTCTGCTCGTTCTGGCTCCAGTTGCCCCGGCAGATGTGCAGGCCCGTACGCGTGCCGTCGAAGCCTTCGACCACGCGGTTGATCAGCGAGACGGCCCACTCCAGCTCTTCCTTCGGGTCGGCGCGAGCGGCGAGCGCGGCGCACATGAAGGTGCGCGTCCCGGACGGGTTGAACGCCACCTCCGTCAGCACCGGCTCGTCGAACTGGATGAAGTCGGCCCCGGCTTCCGCGAGCGCCGCCACCTCCTCGCGCAGCAGGACGATCACGTCCTCGGCCAGGGCCTCTTTGGTCGGGTAGGCGGCTTTTGCGACCTCTTTGACCCACATGGCGCGCGTCAGAAGATACGGGCCGGGCAGGGGGACCTTGATCGGGCGGTCGGTGTGGGCGCGCAGGAACCGGTATTCGTCCAGGGCCAGCGGCTCCCGCCGCCTCACCGTGCCGACACAGGTGGGGTTCAGGATCGAGAACGCCGGGACGTCGAGGGTCTGCAGCAGGCGCTCGAAGCCCGCGCGGTCTTCCACCACGTCCAGCATCTCGTTGAGCGACATCAGGCGGACGCCTTCCAGCTTCGCGGCGACGAACGAATAGAAGTTATCGCGCCGCTGCTCGCCGTCGGTGACGATGTCCACCCCGGCGGCCTCCTGGACGCGCAGCACGTCCAGAACCGCCGTGTCCGCGACGCGCTCGAACTCGTCGCGGGAGATGTCGCCGCGCTGCAAACGGCGCTGCGCCCGCAGCACCTCCGGCGGGCGGGGCCAGCTCCCGACGGTCGTCACCGGGAAAAGCGGCAGGGGCTTCATCCTTTCCCCTCCTCAAAGAACCTCTGGCGTGTCACCGCTTCGCCCAGGGCGGCGTAGCCGCTGGTGCGGCCCGGCAGCCATTCCTTCAAGCCTTCCATGTCCATCATCTCGCGGTGGTCCGGGTTGTCGTAGCGCATCGCGAACAGCACGTTTTTCCAGCGTGCCTCTTCGTCGGGCGGGAACGATTCAAGGACGGTGAAATTGCAGTGGTCGAACGCGTCGGTCGTCGCAAGAACCGTTATCTGGCCCGGGTCGGCCGTCCCGTCGGACAGCCAGCGCTCGGCGTTGAGGTCCAGCACCGCGCAGGCGTCGCTCTCGCCCCGCAGCAGGCTTTTCAGCGCCTCCAGTTCGCCCCCGACGTGGTCGCCGTGCTTGCCGACCAGCAGGTCGTGGCGGCGCAGCATGAAGTCGCGCCCCGGCAGCAGGCCGTGCCGCTCCAGCAGGCCCAGCGGGATCAGGGTCGCCTGCGGCGAGTCCTTCGCCCCCGTCGCAACGGTCTTGCCGCGCAGGTCTTCGACGCGCCCGATTCCGCTGTTTTTTCGTGCCAGCAGGCGCGAAACGCGGTCGCGGTCGGTGTCGCGCATGGCGATGGCCCGGCACGGCGCCCGGCGCTCGGCGTCCAGCCAGGCCAGCGGCGAGTTCCAGGCGATGTGGATGTGCCCGGCCAGGAGCGCCTCGACCTGGAGCTCGTAGTTGCTGTAGAACACGTAGTCGATCGGGCACCCCTGCGCCCGGAAGAAGTCCTTGATGATGTCCCAGATGACGACCACCTTCGGGTCATAGACCACCGCGCCGACAAGAATCGGTGCCTGCATGATGATTTCCTTTCGCCGGCGTCTCCGGGGGCTAGAACAGCGGCATGCCGCAGAGGGCGCGGCCGATGAAGTCGTGGAGCACGTCGGACGTGGGGGCCATGACGCCCGCCGCCCGCGCGTCCCGGAAGTTGCGCTCGACGCTCAGGTGCTTGCTGAAGGCCGCCCCGCCGCACGCCAGCATCGCCAGGTCGGTGACGTGTACGGCCGTTTCGGAGGCGGCGGGCTTGGCTTCGAGCACCATGAGCATGGTGGCGTCGGAGGGGTTTTCGACGGCGTCCAGCACGCTGACAAGGTGCGCCCGCGCCCGGTCCGTCTCGATGCGCATCCGCGCCAGCCGCGCCCGCAGGTTCGGCAGGTCGGCCAGGGCGCTGCCCAGGTGCTCCAGTCTGGCGTGGGTGAGGTGTTCGGCGGTGGCGCGCGTGGCCGCCTCGGCGATGCCGACGCTGATCGCCGCGTTCCCGAGCGTGAACCACGGGAGTATCTGCATCATGAGCGGGAAACCCTGGCCGGGGTCCGATAGGGCGCGGTCGGGGGCTACCCGGCAGTCCTGGAGCGTCATCGGCGCGCTGTCGTTGCCGCGCATCCCCAGGCTGTCCCAGCCGCCGCTGACGCTCACCCCGGCGTCCTGTTTCAGGACCAGGTACAGCACCGTGTCCGTGGGCTCCGTCCCGCCGGGCGTGCGCGTGGATACGACGTACCCGTCCGCCTCGTTTGCCGACGTCACCCAGGATTTGAGGGCGTTCAGGACGACGTGCCCGTCCTCGCCCTGCTCCGCCTGGCTGACCGGCGCCCAGAAGTGGCTGCGCGACCCCTTCTCGCTCCAGGCCAGCGTCGTCAGGTGCTCGCCGCGCGCGGCGGAGCGCAGCACGCCTTCGGCCGCTCCCGGGCGGGCGGCGTAGCAGGCGCAGCCGCACAGGTGCATCAGGTAGATCATGGCGGTGGAGGCGCAGCGACCGGCGACGGCCTCCAGGGCGGCGCAGGCGACGCGCATCCCCTGTTCCCGGCCGCCGTACTCGGCCGCGATCGTCAGGCCGAGGAAGCCGTTCTCCGCGAGGGCAGCGATGGATTCGCGCGGGAAGTGGCCCTGCGCGTCCACCTCGGCGGCGAAGGGGGCGATGCGTTCGTCGGCGAGGCGCTCGACCTCCTGGATAAGCGCGTTTTGTTCCGCATTCAGTCGGTACATACGGGTCCTTTCGGAGCTGTCAGAAGCGTGGTGGCGATCACGAGACGATCTTCATTTCCAGGTGCAAATCGAGGCAGCGCTGCAAGGTGTGGACGAGCGGCGAGGCGGCAAGCGTCGCCTGCCAGACGCTTTGCAGCGTGGGATCGTCGGCATCGGCGCTGACATAGAGCGTGGCGGCGATCTCCTCGAAACCGGGGTGCCCGGTCTCGCCGATGACGCCGACGGCGATCAGGGGGTTGTTGAGCCTGCCCGAAACCGAGGCTTCCAGGGCGTCGAGGGGAACCGCGCGCCGTTCGGCGGCGCGGGCGAAGCCGCCGAGGAGGTCGCCGCCCAGCGCGCCGAGGAGGTATTCTACCGCGCTGGGGTGCGCGTCCGTCGCGCGGAAGCTGACGGGCGCGCCTACGGGGAAGGCGTGGTTGCGGGCGTAGGCGGTCGCGTGGCGGTCGTTTGACCAGCGCACGCGGGCCGTCCAGGTAGGGGGTTCCGGCGCGCCAGACTGGCGCGCCTCGGAGACCGCTCTCAGCATGTCCGGAACCGGCGGCGCGGCATGACAGGAATCCTCGCAGGCACGGCCGGCTTAGACGCCGTGGCTGTTTCCCATACTTCGCCGCCTGGCCGCCCGGTTCCTCCCGCCGCCGCCGTGCGCGTGGGCCGCACGGCCGATCGCGGCGGGAGGCGTGAGAACGGGGGCGGCCGTGTTGCTATACATCCGAAGCGGAACACCCGCCGAAACGGCAGCCGGGCCCGCGCGGCCTGCGTTGGTCCCGCCGCGCCAGCGCTTCGTCCCCGACGGGAAGTAGCGGGATGTGGCGAGGAGGAGTGCGCCGATCCTGGGTAACCTACGTCAAGCCCAACGGGCGGGAAGGGAGGGCGATCGCGATGGAAGCCTATTGCGTGAAGTGCCGGCAGAAGCGCGAGATGAAGGACGCCACCGAGACGACGATGAAGAACGGCAAGCCGGCCACTACGGGCACGTGCTCGGTGTGCGGCACCAAGCTCTTCAAGATCGGCAAAGGGACCGGAGCCGAAGCGGGAGCGGGAGCCAAGGGCGGCGGCGACGGCGGCAAATAGCCGGCCCCGCCGCCGCGGTGAGACGGGTGCTCCTGACCGGGGTGCCGGGCGCCGGCAAGTCGAGCGTGGTCGCCGCGCTCGCCGCGCGCGGGCACAGGGCCGTCGACGCGGACTGCGGCGGGCCGTCGTGGCGCGGGCCCGGCGGCGACCGGGCGTGGCGTGAAGACCGGATCCGGCGCCTCGTCGTCCTGTTCAGCGCGCCCGCCTCCGTCGTCGCCGGACACCTCGGCGCCCGGACCAGCAACCCGCACGGCAAGAGCCCGGCGGAGCCCGCCCTGGTGCAGGAGCAGCCGCGGACCGTCGGGCCGCTGCTGACGCCCAGACCGGGAGGAACGCCCCCGACGACGTCCATGGCCATGGACGTCTAGGATGAGGAAGTCACGGAAGGCCGCGCGGGCCGCCAAAAAAGATGCGTCAAGCGGGGCGGGCTCGCCACGGGGTGGGAACCCGGTTTGCTGTGTGATGGGAGTACCTCCGCCACGATGATTTTAGTGCACCGTTGCCGAAAAAGGCCGCACCGTTCTCAACAGAGTTGAGAACGGTGCGGCCGCCGTCGAACGCGATCCGGGTTTCTACGGCATCGAGACCATGACGTCGTCAGACGATACGGGTCCATTCGGTGATGACGTCGCGGACGCCCTGACGCGACCGGAGGGATTTCAGGAACGACGCGATCTCCGCGTCCAGGATCTCCTCGTGGCCGCGCAGGGCGCGGACCCGGCCGTGCAGATGGATCACGCCGTGGCTGGCGGACACCTGTACCTCGCTGCAGTCCACGCTGTGGCGCCCCATCTCGCGCCGGACCTGACGGCCCACTTCCTGATTCTGGGCTTTTGCCTTGTTCAACCGCGGCCTCGCTGTCTACCACGTCCGCACAGAAACGAAAAGCGCGAGGGCAAAATTGCCCTCGCGCTTGAATTGCTACGCTTATCTTACCACACAAACGCACGAACGACGCACGTCGCGCCGCGCTTTGCGTCCGACGTGCTACGCCCCGAAGTCTTTGGCGTCCGGGGCCGGCGGGAACCGGGCGGCGGCCGTTTCCCACTCCAACCGCACGGGGACACTGAAGTAGGGGATCTCGGCGCCGTATCCCTGGCCGTAGGCCAGGGACGGGTACCTGTCGACGAACTGGCCTGCCGTGATGTTGTAATCATCGTCCAGCGCGATCTCGACCGGCTCGTCGTACTCCTTGGTCTTGTTGAAGTACCAGGACCCGAAGCTCGGCTCGCGGGCGTACGGGCTACGGTCTTCCGGCTCCTCTACACGACCTTCCATGCGCAGGAGCATTTTCCGGCGCGTGACATCGAAGGAGCCGCGGAAGTCCTCGACCCCCGTGCTCTCGCGCGGGTTCACCTGGAGCGGCACCAGGCCGTCCTGGTTCCAGGTGATCGTGTTGCCTTCGTAGGTGTGGCTCCCGTCCGCGCGGTACTGGTACCGCGAAACGCGCGGGGCGGCGACCCAGGGCACCACGCGCCCGGCGGGCGCTTCGTGCGGCCGGTTCCGGTGGGAATGGACGTCGGCGCGCAAACACAGGTCCGCGTCGACGCGGAAGCGCAGCGTGCCCTTGTCTTCCATGGTCCACTTGAACGTGGGGCGCCAGACGGTGATGGGCACGACGTTGCTGCGGATCTTGCGCACGCGAACGATGACGGGGCCTGCCCCGCCGGGTGCGTCGGCGGCGGGCAGGGCGCAGACGATCTTGTCCGGCTGCCAGTCCTTCACGAGGATGTCGGCGTCGTTCACCGTGACGGTGCCCCGGTCGGCGCCGAAGGTGCCGTTGACGGTGAACTCGCCCTTCTGCTCGTCGATGTCGATCCAGGCGATGCTCGGCGCCAGCAGGGCGAAGTTGTCGCGCAGCCGCGTGAAGTGCAGCCGGGCCTCGCCCTTGCCGAACAGCGGGGTGTGGCGGGTCAGCCCGCGCCGGTCCATGTCGGCGTATACGAGACCCTGGTCGAAGGGGCGCTGCCGCGGTTCCTCCTCCGGGTCGGCGGTGTTGTGGCCGAGCAAACGGTCGATGGCGAACGGCAGCGCCCGATCGACCGTGTAACCGTTGATGGTGTTGTCCCAGGCGGCGATCAGTGACGCCCCCGCCATCCGGAACCCGTCCTGGAGCATCGTGCTATGCCCGGAACAGGAGCAGAGCCACACCAGGCTGTCCTGGGCGAACCGCATGCGGCGCCCGATGAAGAGCCAATCGATCGCGTACACGGTCGTGGTCCCGAAGATGCCCGAATCGCGCGTAATCCACACGGTGCTGTAGGAGACGGCGCGCTGCTTCCCGCCCACGCCGTTGTCCAACGGTTCGTTGACGAGTGGCGACTGTTCCATCCGGGCGGACACCTGGGTCGTGCTGGACAAGGAGCCGGGGCTGCCGTGGGTGTCCAGAAAGAAAACGCCGTCGCCGCGGACCTGCGCCAGATTCTCCAGGGTCGCGCGGGCGACGCCGCCCGCGATGGGAGCGGTGTAGCCACGGTCCAGGAGCCACTCGCGCGCCTGGGAGATGGGCCCGCGGGTGTCACTGAAGACCCCGTTAAGCACCCGCACCTGGAGTGAACCCGGCAGGTTCCCCGCACTGCCGCCGCCGGGTGCCGGCGCGAGCGGAGCAGTGGTCACGCCCCGCAGCAGACGCAGCACGGCCGCGGAGGCGCTCCGGAACGCGACCGGGGCACCGCCGGTCGCGGCGGACGCATCGGCGACCCGGACCCTCCCGGCGGGAAGGGGCGGCGCGGCGAGCGCGGCGGCCGTGCGACCGGCCTCCTCGCGAGCCGGCTCCCGGTCGGGCCAGTAGTTGTTGAAGAAGGTGTAGTTCCGGCCGTCGGTGAAGCGGGCCAGTACGCAGCCGTCCGGCGTGACGCCGGCTTCGTGGAATTCGGGGCGCAGGAGCAGGAACCGGACCATCTCGCGGTTCTCGGCGGCGCGGTCCTTACGCGGCAGGCGGTTGGCCTTCCTGCTGATGGCCTCCAGGACCGCCAGCCGCTGCGCCACCGTCACGGGCGCACCGGGCTTGCCTGCGCCCCGCTCCATCCTCGGCTTGGGCCGGTCCGTATCTTCCTGCGCGAGCACGGCGGCGCCGGACGTCAACAGGACGGCGCCGCCGCCCATCGCGCGCAGAAACTCGCGGCGGTGCAGTGTATCCTGGTCTTGCTTGCGGTTCATGGTCTATCCCTGGTTCACGCGTGACTGGCCGTGGTCCGTCCTTTCGCTATGCTTTCGCGCCGGCCTTGCGGAGCAGGTCGGCCACTTCGGCATGCCCCGCCTCTTCGGCCACCGACAGGGCCGTCTTGTTGTTCTGTGTCCGGAGGGTGACGTCGGCGCCCTTGTCGAGCAGGAGCCGCGCGATGTCGAGGTGCCCGGCGGCGGCGGCCATCATGAGCGGCGTGCCGCCTTTCCTGTCACGGCCGTTCACGTCGGCGCCTTTCGACAGGTACCGCTTGACGAGGTCGGCGTTGCCGCTGAAGACGGCGCGCATCAGAACCGTCATGCCGTCGGACTTGGTGACGGCGTCTGTCCGGGCGCCCTTCGCAAGGAGCAGATCCACGATGGAGACGTGGCCCAGGGTCGTCGCGGCGAGCAGGGCGGTGAAGCCGTCCTTGTCGGCGATGTTGGCGCTGGCGCCGTGCTGGAGCAGCAGGCGCACGATCTCCTCGTTCCCGCGCGCCGCGGCCTCGACGAGGAGGGGCATGCCTTCCTTGTCGTGTGCGTTCGGGTCGGCGCCGCGGGCGAGCAAACCCGCGATGGCGGCCGCGTCGTTCTTCTCAAAGGCCTTCACCAGTTCCCTCGTCCGCTGTTCCTTTTCCCGCTTCCGGTCGGCCTTCTTCGCGTGGTCGGGTGCCAGGGACCCGGCGTAGGCGGCCGGCGCGGTCTGGCAGAGCAGGGCGGCGCCGGCGAGGCTGCCGGCCAGGGCGCGGCGAATCTGACGGTACGTTTTCATGATCTTTCCTTTTCTGGTTCATCCGTCAACGAGCTGACAGAGCCGGACGGCGCCGCCCCATCGACGGGCGACGGCGACGGGACCGCCGGTTCCGGGGCGAGTCCCTGAGCGGGCATCGGCCCGACCTCTCGCGGGGCAGCGGGCGCCTCGCGGAGCATCCGGGCCAGGCGGGCGTGCCCGTTCAGCGCCGCCAGTTTCCAGGCGGTGTACCCGCCTTTCGCCATCGCCGCCGGATCCGCGCCGCGCGCGAGCAACGACCGGATCGCGGCGGCGTGGCCGCGCAGGGCCGCGGCCATCAGCGGGGTCATGCCGTTCCGGTTGGCGCGCCCCACGTCGGCCCCGTGCGCGATCAGCGTTTCGATGATGGCGGTGTGGCCGCCGTAGGCCGCGTAATACAGTGCGGTCTGGCCGAACTTCTCCGCGGCATCCACCGGCGCGCCGGCTTCGAGCAGCAGGTGCACGGCGTCGCGGTTCCCCGAGTCGGCGGCGGCCATGAGGGGCGTGAGACCGAAGCGGTCCCGGACGTCGATCCGGGCGCCCCGGGCGGCCAGCAGGCGGAAGACCTCTCCCCCCTCTTTCCAGGCCGCGGCGGCCAGGAGCGGGGTGGTGCCGTCCTTGGCGCGGACGTTGGGCTCGGCCCCCTTCTCCACCAGCGCCCGGGCGCGCGGCATCTCGCCGCGGGCCAAAACCCGCAAGAGGCGGGCGCCGGCCTGGCGGGCGGCTTTCAGACTCTGCCGGCTCCGCGCCGGGGCAGCCGCCGCCCGCGCGGGCGCAAATGCTGACAGGACGATTCCCAGGCCGAGCGCCGCAGCCGCCGCCGCCTTTTGTCGCGCTTGCCGCCGTCCCATCAGCCGCCCATGCCTCCGCGGGTGATCTTCGTCAGCGGCTCGTTCACGGCGAACCGCTTGGCGTTGATCTGTGTGACGCCGAAGGATTTCAGGCGCGCGGTGTGCTCCTCCAGGTAGGCCGCCAGCGACGCTTCGTCCTCGAACAGGTAGATGCCGCCCGCCTCTTTCGTCTCGGGGTTCTCGGTCCAGATCTTCCAGATCAGGCCCGGCGCGCGGGCGATCGTTTCCGCCAGACCGACGTACGCGCTCGCCATCTCCTCGCCCCAGGGACCTTTGGCCGGGAAATCGATCTGTAACAGTTGTCGTACCATGGTTATCTCTCTTCCTGTGGTTCCGGGTCGGCCGGTCTACGGCGCTTCCATCCGCGCCCAGGACAGCAGCAGGAACTCCTCGGTCTGCATCCAGAGGCCGACCAGCGCCTCTTTTTTCTTCTCGCGGCCGGTCAGGAACAGCGTCGCCTTGCCGGAGTCGGTCTGCTGCTGGCTCATCTCCTTGTAGGTGAAACCGGCCTTCTGGAGCGACTGCGTCACCTTTTTCATCAGGGCCGGACCCTGGGCCGGTTTATAGTTTTGACTCCAGACCAGCACTTCGGTCACGCGGATCTTCGCGCCCGCCTCTTTGGCGATCTTGTTGAGTTCGACGGTGATTTCGGCGACGGTCTCGGGCCTGGTGATGCGCTGCGCCCCGGTCAGGGCGATGCCGGTGAGCTTCGAGGTCGGCGCGGGCTCGGTGTCTGCCGGCGCTGCCGCGGCTCGGTCAGCCACCGGCGCGAGCGATAGGAGGACGGCGAAGGCGGCCAGGGCCTGCTTCCAGCCTGTACGCGGCGAAGACACATCGTTCGTTTTCATGTCGGTTTCCTTGATCGAGATCGTGACCGCCGCACGCACGAGCGCGGTGGTCGGGTCGCTAACGCCCGGCGCGGGGGCGGTCGGTTTGTATGCCCCTATCCTACACGGGCGGCGTGTGCAGAACGTGTGCAGAATCGTGAACGGCGCGGCCGGCGAAAAAACGCGGCGGGGTATCGCTGCCCCGCCGCGTTCGTCCCACTGCCGGCGTCTACGGCTCCAGGGAGATGTCGAAGCGCTTGATGCCGCTGCGCTCCAGCGACGCCAGGTCGCCGTTCTCCGCCTCGAAATCGACCTGGAGGCTCGCGGCCGGCGTGCTCTCGCCGAAGGTCATCTTGACGCGCAGGGGCAGCGCCTCGCCGCCGTCGAGGAGCCGGGCACGCAGCAGATAGCGGCCGATGGGGATGTCGTTCAGGAACACTTCGCTCCCGCCCTTGTTCGGGAAGCGGAACACGAGCGTGCGGCCCTTGACGCCGCCGAGCAGCGGCCCCTGCGGCTCCAGGGTCACCTCGAAGGTGCCGCCTTCATCGACGTACTCCAGCAGGCGGATGTGGCCGCCGTAGTAGTTGCTGCCGAACTGCGGGCTCTGCTCGGCGTTCGGCCCGGCCGGGCCCCAGGTGCGCAGCACGAAGTGCTCGATATGGCCGTCCTTCGAGTTGAAATGGTCGCGCTCGCCGTCCACGGGGTGCAGCGGCAGAAGGTAGCTCTTGTCGTTGTAGCGCACGGTGCAGTCGGCGTTGACGACCTGGCACACGCCCACCGGCAGTACCACCTCATACACGCCCTGCGCGTTCGTTCTGGCGCGGGAGTCGGTGCGGAAGCCGCCGGCGGCGCTGGACTGGGCGATGATCTGCGCCCCGGCGATCGGGTTGCCGCCCGCGTCCTTGACCATCCCGCGCACGGTGCCGGGCTTCGGGGCCATCTTGGGGAACGCGGGCGTCTTGAAAGGGGCGATGCCTTTCATGGCGTCGTTGATGTCCTTCACCAGCAGCACGTTCGCGCCGCTCACGCCCGGCAACGGAGCCTCTTTGGGCCCCTCCTTGAAACCGGTGGGGGCCAGAGCGATGATGATGCGCTCGTCGCCCAGGATCCACCCGCAGACCAGCGTCTGGCGCTTTTGCTCGTTCCTGGCGGTGAAGTATCCGCGCTGGTCGATCGACGAGATACGGATCGGCTCCGCGCTGAGGCCGAACTGATCGTCGAACGGATTGGTCTTGTAGATGCGGTCTTCCGAGATGTCCTCGACGTGGTAGCCGGCTTCCTTCAACGCGGTCTGCACGGCGGTGCGGACGAACGGGCCGCGGCCCGGCCTGGTGGTCCACAGCAGGACTTCGGCCTTGCCCTCGACGGCTGGCAGTTTGATCTCGCCGCCGGCAGCGTTCAGCAGAAGGGCGAACTTGCCGGGTAGATCGTTCTGGGTCAGGCGCTGCGCACCTTTGGGCAGCGGGATGCCCGTGAGCGGCGAGGTCGCCGCGGCTTCGGCAGCGACGGCCACGCCGGGTGTGATCGCCGCAAGGATGCCACTCAGCAGGGGAGCCGCCAGCAGCGCGGGCGCCAGCCACAGGGATCTGGATCGGATCATGGTTTTCCTTTTGTGACGTTCTGATATGCGTTTCAAAGCGACAGCACGACATCAAAGCGTTCGATGCCGCCGGTGTTTGAGAATACCTCTTCTACGCTTTTGGGCTCGAAGTCGATCTGCAGGCTGTCGCCGCCCTTACCTTCGCCCCTGGCCCTCTTGACCTTGATCGGATGCGCTCCGCCGTTTCCAGCAGCCGGGCGGTTCGCGGGTTTCATGGCTTTTCTCTCAACGTGTGTACTTTTGTTTTTCGTTCGGCATCGCCCGGGCCGCCGCGGTCCTACGGCTGCAGGGCCGCCAGCATCGCCGGGGTGTCGATGTAAAACTCGACGCAGGTAACTTTGCCTCCGCTCAGGGTCCAGACGTGGGCGAGGGCGACATCGAAGCG
>CADCTO010000064.1 GCA_902805585.1 uncultured Armatimonadota bacterium
TTTTCCGATCTCGTCCTTTCCGAAGTCGCCAAGCCGATCCGGTCCCGCTGAGTTCTTCTGTTTCCCGGATGCGGAACTCGCTGATTCCTTCGCTCGCACCGCAGCCATGGCAACGGCTTCCCCTTGCTTCCAAACCAGAGCACAAGAAACGCCGCGCACGGAATGAGCACTTTGCGTAGTTCCGCGACCCCGATTTCGCCCACCCGTAGCATTAAGGCCGGCGGGCGCTTCGCTGAATCCTGCTACGCCTGCCGCCGCTGCCGATACATCCGCCTGTGCTGCGGCCCGCCGGGACGTGGTCGAGGCAGCGCGGGAGGGGCCGGTGACCGAGAGCGTCTGAGGCGGAACGACGCCGGACACCGCCATCACAACCCCGCCACTCACCACCGCGCTTAACGCGTGATCGCCCCGTGATCGCGGATCGCGCTCGCGTAAGCCGGGGGCGGTCCCCACTCCAGACTCCAGTATCCTCGGCTGCCCGCTTCCCGGCGAGCCTGCACCCCCGGCGAAGCTCCCCGAATTTTTTGCCTCCGCCCTTGACACGGGTACCCACCAGGGGTATACTTCCTATATACCCCCAGGGGGTAAAAACGGAAAGGGTTCCATGAACACGGAGAAACGCCACAAGCTGCGCTCGCGCATCAACCGGATCCGGGGCCAGGTGGAAGGCCTCGGGCGGATGGTGGACGAGGACAAGTACTGCGTGGACATCCTCACCCAGATCGCCGCCGCGCGCTCGGCGCTCGACACGCTGGGCGTGGAGCTCCTCGCCGACCACCTGGAAGGCTGCGTGGTCGGGCACGGGAGCGGCAGCGAGCACCACTGCGCCGAGCCCATGACCCGGGAACAGCTCATCGCCGAAGTCAAGACGACCCTGTCGCGCTTTCTGAAGTAGCGACGACCGCACGGAAGGAAACCAGACATGAACACGACCACGACCCTGACCGCCCCCGACATCGTTTGCGGCGGCTGCGCCAACGCCATCAAGAAGGCGGTCGGCGCGGTGCCCGGCGTCTCCGCCGTGGCGGTAAACGTCGACACCAAGATCGTGACGGTGGACCACGACGCCAGGAGCGCCCCGCGGGAGGCCATCGTCACCGCGCTCGATACGGCGGGCTTCCCCGTCGCCGCCTCCGAATAGGCGTGCCCGCGGGCCGTCGAGCCGTCGCCCGCGCCCTGAGGAACCGACCATGACAGGAACAGAGACCACAACCGCAGGAACCGTGAAAGACCCCGTGTGCGGCATGGACGTCGATCCGGCCACGGCCGCCGGCCACAGCGAGATCGACGGCGCGACGTACCACTTCTGCTCGGCCGGCTGCAAGCACGCGTTCGACGCCGCCCCGGAGCAGTTCGTCGCCGGCGGGGTCGAAGTCGGCCGCCCGGCCACGCCTGCCGAACCGCCTGCCCACGAAGCGGGTCAGAGCGAGCGGGTCGATCTGCCGATCACCGGCATGACCTGCGCGGCCTGCGCCCGGCGGATCGAGAAGCAGCTCGGCAAGGCGCCCGGCGTGCGCCAGGCCGGCGTCAACTTCGCCACCGCCCGCGCCACCGTCGAGTACGACCCGCAGGTCACCGGCGTGGCCGAGCTGGTCGGCACGGTAGAGAATACCGGCTACGGCGCGGCCGGCATCGCCGAGGCCGAATTCATCGTGGACGACTCCGCGCGGCCCGGCGGCTCGGCCCGACCGCTGGAAACGTTCCTGCTCGGCCGCCCCGGGGTCGTGAGCGCCGCGTTCGACCTGGCCTCCACGACGGTGCGCGTCCGCTACCTCGCCGAACAAACGAAACCCTCCGCCCTCGCGCAGGCCATCGCCGATTTCGGCTACCGCCTGCGCGAGGTGCCGGGGGCCGAAGACGCCGCCGCCGACGCGGAGGACGTCGAACAGATGGCGCGCCGGGCGGAGCTGACTTCGCTCCAGCGCAAGTTCTGGGTCGCCGCCGTGCTGTCGCTGCCGGTGCTCGTCATCGCCATGTCGCACGGCAAGATCCCGGCGCTGGACTTTTCCGGCGTCAACTGGCTGCAACTGGTGCTGACCACGCCGGTCGTCTTCTACAGCGGCTGGCAGTTCTACCGCGGCGCGTGGATGGCCTTCCGGCACCGCGCCGCCGACATGAACACCCTGATCGCCGTGGGGACGGGCGCCGCCTACCTGTACTCGGTCGCGGCCACCCTGTTTCCCGACTTTTTCGCCCCGGCGACGGCCCCGGCCACCGGGGCGCACGGCGGCCACGGCGCGGCGCACGGGGGAGACGCGGCGGCCGCCGCGCCGATGGCGGCGGTCCCGGTGTACTTCGAGGCGGCGGGAGTCATCATCGCGCTGATCCTGCTCGGGCGCCTGCTGGAGGCGCGCGCCAAGGGGCAGACCAGCGACGCCATCCGGCGGCTCATCGGGCTCCAGGCCAGGACCGCCCGCGTCGTCCGGGACGGGCGCGAAACCGACGTCCCGGTCGAGGAGGTCGTGGCGGGCGACCTGGTGCTGGTGCGGCCCGGCGAGAAGGTGCCCGTGGACGGCGTGGTCGCGGACGGCGCGTCGGCCGTGGACGAATCGATGCTGACGGGCGAGAGCCTGCCGGTCGAAAAGAAGCCCGGCGACGAGGTCTTCGGGTCGACCATCAACAAGACCGGCGCGTTCCGGTTCCGCGCGACCAAGGTGGGCAAGGACACGGCGCTCCAGCAGATCGTCAAGCTCGTGCAGGACGCGCAGGGCTCGAAAGCGCCCATCGCGCGGCTCGCCGACGTCATCAGCGGCGTCTTCACGCCGGTCGTGCTCTGCATCGCCGTGGCGACCTTCGTGCTCTGGTACGTGCTCGCGCCCGGCGACATCCGCTTCACCATGGCGCTGGTAAACTTCGTCGCCGTGCTGATCATCGCCTGCCCTTGCGCGCTCGGGCTGGCCACCCCGACGGCCATCCTGGTGGGGACGGGCAAGGGCGCCGAGTACGGCGTGCTCATCAAGGGCGGCGAGGCGCTGGAGACGGCCCATAAACTGGACACGATCGTGCTGGACAAGACCGGCACCATCACCCACGGCCGGCCCGCCCTGACCGACGTCGTCGCGACGGGCGAGGTGCCCGAAGGCGAGCTGCTCCGGCTGGTCGCCTCCGCCGAGCGCGGCTCGGAGCACCCGCTGGGCGAGGCCATCGTGCGCGGCGCCGAGGGGCGGGGACTGCCGCCGCTGTCGCACGCGGCGCGTTTCAACGCCGTGGCCGGGCACGGCGTCGAGGCGGGCGTGGACGGCCACGACCTTCTGCTCGGCAATGCCCGCCTGATGCGGGAGCGCGGGGTGGTGGTGGACGCCGGCGCCGAGGAGCGCGCCCTGTCGCTCGCCGCGGCGGGCAAGACGCCGATGTTCGCCGCCGTAGACGGCCGGCTCGCGGGCCTGATCGCCGTGGCGGACACCATCAAGGCCGAGTCCGCGGAGGCCGTCGCCGCCCTGCAGCGCCAGGGGCTCGAGGTCGTCATGATCACCGGCGACAACCGGCGCACGGCCGAGGCGGTGGCGGCCCGGGTGGGCATCACGCGCGTCCTGGCCGAGGTGCTGCCCGAGGGCAAGGCCGCCGAGATCAAACGCCTGCAGGAGCAGGAGAAAAAGGCCGTGGGCATGGTGGGCGACGGCATCAACGACGCCCCGGCGCTCGCCCAGGCCGACGTGGGCATCGCCATCGGGACGGGGACCGACGTGGCGATGGAGGCTTCCGACATCACGCTCATCAAGGGAGACCTGCGCGGCGTGGTGACGGCGATCGCGCTCTCGAAGGCGACGCTGCGCACCGTCAAGCAGAACCTGTTCTGGGCGTTCATCTACAACGTGATCGGCATCCCGGTCGCGGCGGGGCTGCTGTACCCCGTGACGGGGTGGCTGCTGTCCCCGATCCTCGCCAGCCTCGCGATGAGCCTGTCGAGCGTGTCGGTCGTGACCAACAGTCTGCGGCTCCGGGGCTTCCGCGCCCTGGCGGCCGCCGGGTAGGAGGAACACTATGGACGCAAGCGAGATCGGGGTGGTCCTCGGCGGCGCGGCCTTGATCGCCTTTATCCTCTGGTACTTCTTCGGCGAGCGCGAGCAGGCGGCGGCGACCGTCGGCGCGGCCGGCGTGCAGGAGATCGCGGTCACGGTCAAGGGCGGCTACGCCCCGGACACCATCGTGGTCCAGCAGGGCGCGCCCGTCCGGCTCAACTTCTACCGGGACGAGACCAGCGGGTGCAGCGAGCAGGTCGTTTTCGGCGACTTCGGCATCGCGCGCGACCTGCCCGCCTTCAAGACCACGCCCGTCGAGTTCACGCCCGAGAAGGCGGGCGAGTTCACCTGGACGTGCGGCATGAACATGCTGCGCGGCAAGCTCATCGTCCAGAAGAACAACCGCTAACACGGCGGCAGGTTTGCCCGCAGGAGGTACCCCCATGACGGAACCCAACGAGCACAGCCACCATCCGCACGGCCACGAGGGTCACCACCGCCACGGCCCGGCGCCCGCGCCGGGAGTCCAGACCCTGCCCGCGCCGGCGGCCGGCGCGGTGGTCGAGGTGGACATCCGCAACGCCTACAACGGCTCCGAGTACGCCGACCTCGAAGGCCACTTCCGCGGGCTTCGCGGCGTCACCGGCGTGCACCTCGACCGCACGCGCGGGATGGCCCACCTGAGCTACGATCCGGCGGAGACGACCGCCGAACAGCTGGGCGAGCGGCTCGCACGGGACGGCTACCGGTGCGACTGCCGCACCCGGAACGGGTCGCGGGCCCAGTCGGGCCACCCCGAGGCCGGGTCGGAACCCGCTCCGCACGCGGCACACCTGGCGCCCCACGGCGGGCACATGGGCATGGATCACGCCGCGGTGGGTCATTCAGCGATAGGCCATGCTGCGGCGGGACACGCCGCACCCGCCGCGGCTCCGCCCGCACACGACCATGCGGCCATGGGCCACGACGAGCACGCCGGCCACGGCGCGGACATGGTCTCGGACCTGCTCCGCCGCTTCCTGGTCTCGCTCGCCCTGACGCTCCCGCTCCTGGCCTTCTCGCCCATGGGCGCCATGGTCGGTCTGCCCGAGCACCCGCCGCTGGGCCTGTCGATGGGCATGTTCGGCTTCCTGCTCGCCACGCCCGTCGTCTGGTGGGGCGGCTGGCCGTTCCTCTCCGCCGCGTGGCGGGCGCTCCGGCGGGGTGAGGCGAACATGATGACCCTGATCGCGCTGGGCATCCTGGTCTCCTGGACCTACTCGGTCGCCGCCACCTTTTTCTTCCGGGCCGAGGTGTTCTACGAGGCGGCGGCGATGCTCACGAGCTTTTCCCTGGCCGGCCACTGGCTGGAGATGCGCAGCCGTTTCGCGACGGGCAAGGCGGTCGAGGCGCTGCTGCGGCTCGCCCCGTCCACGGCCCGCGTGCGGCGCGGCGGCCAGGAAGTGGAGATCCCGCTGGAGCAGGTCGCGGTCGGTGAGGAGGTCGTGGTCCGCCCCGGCGACAAGGTCCCCGTCGACGGCGAGGTCGTCTCCGGCGCATCCTACGTGGACGAGGCGATGATCACCGGCGAGCCGGTCCCGGTCGCCAAGAACCCGGGCGACCGCGTGGTCGGCGGCACGATCAACCAGACCGGCGCGTTCGCCTTCCGGGCCACGGCGGTCGGGGCGGACACCGCGCTAGCGCGCATCGTGCAGATGGTGCAGAACGCGCAGGCGAGCCGCGCCCCGGCGCAGCGACTGGCCGACCGGGCCGGAAAGTACCTGGTCTTCGTCGCGCTCGGGTCGGGCCTGCTCGCCTTCTGGGCGTGGTATATCTTAGGCGGCCATGGGTTCCTGTTCGCGCTCACCGCCGCCGTCTCCACCATCGTGATCGCCTGCCCCGACGCGCTCGCCCTCGCCACCCCCACGGCCATCACCGTCGGCGTCGGCAGGGGAGCGAAAGAGGGCGTGCTGTTCAAGAACGCGACCGCGCTGGAGGCGGCGGCGGGCGTGGACACCGTGGTCTTCGACAAGACGGGGACGCTCACCGAGGGCAGACCCGCGCTGACCGACGTGGTTCCCGTGGACGGGACAGCCGAGACGGAACTGCTCCGCCTCGTGGCGGGCGCCGACCGGCCCTCGCAGCACCCCCTGGCCGAGGCGATCGTGGCCGGGGCGCGTCAGCGCGGCATGGCCGTGCCCGAGCCGGAAAGGTTCGATTCCGTTCCCGGCCAGGGCGTGGAGGCGCGGGTCGAAGGCCGGGCGATCCTCATCGGCAACCGCAGACTCATGGAGCGGGGCCGTGTCGCTCTCGATGGACTGGAGGAACGGGTGCGGGCGCTTGCCGGCGACGGCAAGACGGCGATGTACGTGGCCGTGGACGGCACGGCGGCGGGCGTGGTCGCCGTGGCGGACACCGTCCGCGAGAGCGCGCGGCAGGCGGTACGCGAGCTCCACGCCCTGGGCGTGCAGACCGTGATGCTGACCGGCGACAACCGCAAGACGGCCGAGGCGGTCGCCCGTCATCTCGGGATCGACACGGTGATCGCCGAGGTGCTGCCCGAGGACAAGGTGGGCGAGGTCAAGAAGCTCCAGTCCGCGGGACGCAAGGTCGCCATGGTCGGCGACGGCGTCAACGACGCGCCCGCGCTCGCCCAGGCCGAGGTGGGCATCGCCATCGGGGCCGGGACCGACGTGGCGGTCGAGACCGCCGACGTGGTGCTCGTCAAGAGCGACCCGGTCGCCGTCACGCGCGGCATCGCGCTGGCGCGCCGGGTGCGTGGCAAGATCAAGCAAAACCTGTTCTGGGCGGCGATCTACAACATAATCGCCATCCCCGTCGCCGCGGGTGCGCTCTACCCGAGCCTGGGCCTGCTGTTGCGCCCCGAGTGGGCGGCACTCGCGATGAGCGCGTCAACGGTGACCGTGACCCTCAACGCTCTGCTCTTGAACTCGGTACGTTTCACAGGCGCAGGCCGAGCCCGGGTCGGAGCCGGTTCAAGAAGTTAAAGCAGAGCGACACGCATAAGCCTGATATACGACGCTACGCGTCGTCATCCCTGTCGCGGATGCTTCCGGCCTTCCGGCAGAGACCGACCAGCGGAGTGGGACGGGGAAGGCCTGTGGGCGGGATTGGAAAAAGACGGGAGGGCGACGCCACGCGTCGCCCTAACGTCGATGAGACCGAAGCGGTTTCTGGTCTGTTTATGCCGACGGCGGCGTGGTGGCCGGCTCGGGCGCCGGCGCGGGCCGGCTGGCGGGGATCGTCCGGGGCGCCGGGCGCCGGGCGCGGCGGGCGGCGGCCGTGCGCCGCCGTGGGCGGGACGGGCTCGCCTCGACGTGCGGCTTGTAGCTGGAAGTCGAAAGGTATTCCCGCCGCTCTTCGCCGTCGGCCGTGCGCACGACGCGCCACGTCGAGACCGCGAACCCGCCGTTGCGGCGGCCCCGGCGCGCTCCCGAAACGATCCGCACGTCGGGCTTGACCGCCGGCTCCTTGCCGTAGATCGCCATCGTCAGCCTGCCCCGGCCGGCGCGCGCCGCGATGTAGATCGGGGCGTCCGTGCTGTTCTGGAAGCGCAGGTCCAGCGAGCCGTAGGAGACCGTCGCGTCCCGGCCCGCCGGCACGTACGCGACCGGCATCGAGTGGTTGGTGCGCTCGACGATCTTGAGGTTCGCGAGCAGAACCGCGTTGTACAGCGTGGAGGACGGCTGGCAGACGCCGCCGCCCGTCCCCTGCACGACCTCGCCACGCAGGTACTCCGGCGCGGTGCGCCAGCCGCGCCGCCGCGTGCGCGGCCCGACCACGTCGTTATAGGAGAAGACGTCGCCCGGCGCGAGCAGCGTCCCGTCGATATAGGCCGCGGCCTTTTCGACGTTGTGGCGCCGGTTGGCGATGGACGAGCCGTACGAGGTGGAATACGAGGCCAATTCGTGGCTGACGACGCCCAGATCGTCGCCGCGGAGGGCCGGCAACTCTTCGGTGACCACCAGCGTGGCCTTGCCGCCGTCGCGCAGCGCCTGCTCCCCGTTCTGGAGCAGCGCATGCACGGTGGAGTTCACGTCCAGCCGCACGCCCTTGCGCTCCGGGCGCGTGACGACCAGCACCGCGCCCTCCCGGCGGGCGCGGACGTTACGGGCCGGTACGCGGATCGCGCCCGCGATGGGGGCCAGGGCCTTTTCCAGCTTGCTCTCGTCGAAATGGAATTCTGGCTCCAGTTCGACGGCATAGTGCGGGGGGCGGAAGCGCTCCACCAGCCGTGTCACCCAGGTCCCGCCGCGGCCGATACGGTACGCGGCGTCCACGGCCGGTTCCACATCGAACCGCCCGCCCGCGTCGTGGAGCGCGAGGTTCCAGCGGCGGCCCGAGCGGGGGGCGACGAACGTCACCGGCGCGGCCACCGCGGTGCGCGCCCACGCGCGCACCTTTTCGGCCGCCGCCGCACGGGTCAGGCCGCCCACGGGAACGCCGGCCACCTGCACGCCCGGCGCGATCAGTTCCTCGTTGACGGGCGGCGTCGAGGCCGCGACACCCACGGCCACCGCGCCGAGACCCAACACGGTCGCCGAGGCGATGACCGCCGCGATGCCTTTGCCTTGCTGCCTGCGATTCATTGAACGGTAACGCGCCTTCTAAACGGGATTATCGGCAACCTGACGGATTAGATGGATGCCGGAGGGCAAGTGTTTCATCGCGAAAGGGTCAGACCACGGCCTCGATGTCGTGCGGGTGCCATTCGCTCGCGGGGGAGGCGGAGACCGGTCCGCCCGTCGACGCCGGGTGGGGGAAGTTGTGCTCGGCTTCCAGCACGGCAAGACGCTGCCGCAGCGCCTCGATCTCGTCCAGCAGGCGGCCGATCGCCTCGCCCTGCGGGTCGAGGGCGTTGAGCGCCGAATCCATGACCGCGGGCGCGGGCCGGGCGGGCGCGGGCCGGGCGGGCGCGGGGGCGAGGACATGTGGGTGCCCGTGCGCGCCGTCCAGGACAGCGCGCACGTAGACGCCGTCCTGCTTGACGACCTTGGCGGGGATGCCGACCGCCGTGGAGTTGGCGGGTACATCACGGGTAACGACGGCGTTCGCGCCCACGCGTGCGTTGTCGCCGACCGTGATCGCCCCGATGACCTTGGCCCCCATGCCGATCAGCACGTTGTTGCCGATGGTCGGGTGGCGCTTCACCTTCTCCAGGCTCGTGCCGCCCAAGGTCACCTGATGATACATCAGCACGTCGTCGCCGATCTCGGCCGTCTCGCCGATCACCACGCCCATGCCGTGGTCGATGAAGAAGCGCCGGCCGATGCGGGCGCCGGGGTGGATCTCGATCCCGGTCCAGAAGCGCGTCGCCTGCGACAGGAACCGGGCCGGGAACTTCAGGCCCCCGCGCCACAGCCGGTGCGCCACCCGGTGCGACAGGAGCGCCCACAGCCCCGCGTACGTGAGCACCTCCCACACGCTCCGGGCCGCCGGGTCTTTCCGGAAGACCGTCTGGATGTCCTCGCGCAAGCGCGCCGCTATGCCCATTCATTCACCCACATGACCAACGGAGTGTAACACAGGTAGAAGACCCGGTGCAAGAACGCGCCGCCGGTAAAAAAGTTCCCGGGCGCAGACAGAAATACCCGCAAGGAGTGCCTGCCATGCTATAATAACGCGTTCCGCCGTCGAACGCTCTTGCGCCCCGTTGCGTATGCCAAGATCGGGCCCGTTGCGGACCCCGGAGACTGATCGAGCAAAGGCGCCCGTTCCCGCGGGCCTCCTTTCGCCTCGATTGTAGTACGATCGCTGTTCGTTGACTGCGACCGCGCGTTCCATCGCGCCGGGGGCGCATGCTTCACGACGTCGACGAGACCCTCCGGCGGCTCCTGTCCGCGGAACTGGCCAACACCCCGGGCTGCCCCGTCTTCGACCCCGAGCAGATCAGTTTCGATCCGCCCGCCGTCGCCGAAGCGGTGCAGGACCGGGAGGCGCACGTCAACCTGTACCTGTACGACGTGCGCGAGAACGTGACCCAGCGCGACGAGTCGTTCCGCACCGCCCGCAAGCCCGAAGAGGGACTCGCCGGGCGGCGCCGCGCCGCCGCGCGCCTGGACCTCTCCTACCTCGTCACCGTCTACGCCGGCGACGACCCCGCCACCGAACACCGCCTGCTGAGCGACGTGCTCGGCGTCCTGATGCGCTGTCAGGCCGCGCCCGAGGCGCACCTGAACGGTTCCCTGGAGGGCGCGGGCCCCAACGGCGTCCTGCTCGCCGTGGCGCAGCCGGACCACGTCGCGTTCCAGGACCCGGCCGGGCTGTGGCAGGCGCTGGGCGGGCGGCTCCGGCCCGCGCTGAGCCTGGTGGCGAACGCGCCGTTCAACCCGTTCGAGACCAAATGGGTCCGCGTGGTGCGCGAGGCGGTCCTCGGCTTCACGCAGGGGGCGGGCCCGGGATCGCCGCGCTTGCCGGTCGAATCCGCAGCCCGGGTCAGCGTCGCGGGCGTGGTCGTGGATGCCCAGAGCGAGCAGCCACTTCCGGGCGTCCGGGTGCGCGCCGACGGCTTCGAGGACCGCGAAGCGGCGTCCGGCGACGGCGGGTTCTTCTACCTCCTGAACCTGCCGCCCGGCGGCCCGCACCGGATCGTGTTCCAGAAGCGCGGCTACCGCACGCAGGAGATCCGCGTCGCGGCCCCGCCGCCGGGCCGCCTGGACCAACTGGAGCACTCCGTCGTCAGCCTGCGCCGGCAGACCGACGCCGAGTGGGCCGCCGAGGAGTCCGCGCGCGCGGAGGCGGCCCGCAACGACGCGCACCGCCTGGTCGAGATGGACCGCGTCTGCCGCGTGTCCCTGTCCGGCCGGCTCCGCTTCGCCGACGGCCGCCCGGCCGCCTACGTCCCCGTCCGCGCCGCCGCCCTGCGGGGGACGACCGACGCGGAGGGATTCTACCAGTTTTTCGACCTGCCGCCCGGCGAGCACGCGGTGACCGCCGATCTGCCCGGCAGAGGCGAGGTCGAGGTGGCCCGGGGGGACGGCACGTCCGCGCTCCCCGTGTGACTGGAGGGACAGGCCGACACCGCGCCGGGGCCGTTCACGCCGGAGTGAACGACTTCACAGCGCCGGCCGCCCCTCGCGGGTTATTCTGCGGGGCGTCACGAAACCCGCGCGCTGTTTCTAGCACGTTCCTGTCGTCGAAAGCTCGTTCAAGGAGGAGGATGTAATGCCCGAGTATCTCGCACCCGGTGTGTTCGTAGAGGAGATCGACAGCGGCAGCAAGCCCATCGAAGGCGTCGGAACGAACACGACCGCCTTTATCGGCTACGCCAAGAGCGGCGACTTCAACAAGCCGACGTTCATCTCCAACTGGACCCAGTTCTGCCAGCAGTTCGGCGAGGAAGAGAACGCCTGCCTGCGCGCGCTCAGCGACGAGACCGGCATGGCCGTCCAGGAAGTGCTCACGGCCAAGAAGGCGTCGCGCAAGGGGTGGATGGAGTTCGCGCAGGCGGTCATCCAGCAGGCCATCGCCAGAAAGGACCCCAAGGTCACCGTCAAAAGCTTCCCGGAGTTCCTGCGCAAGTACCAGGTCCCGCAGAACGGTTTGCCGTACATG
>CADCTO010000065.1 GCA_902805585.1 uncultured Armatimonadota bacterium
GCTGCATGTCGAGCAGGAGGCCGATGCGCGACGGCAGCGACTTCAGGAACCAGATGTGCGCGACCGGCGCGGCGAGCGCCAGCGTCAGCAAAACGAGGAAAGGAAACGGGCGCATCGTGAGACCTCCTGCGGCGCCTCAGCGTTCGCGCCCGGCGGCCCGCATTCCTCCGCCCGCACGCTTCCCGACGGGCGGCGGCGGCGCAAAAGCCGCGCGGAAGAAGACGACGACGCGCCGCTCGTACTCCGCGCCCGCGGCGGCACGCGCGCCGACGTGCCCGGCGCCCGCGACGCGCCACAGCGTTTTGGGTTCCCCGGCCGCTGCGTACAGATGGCGGCTGTCGGCGGGAAGGATGAGCCGGTCCCGGTCGCCGTAGATCAGGAACAAGGGGCGCGGGCGGATTCCCGCCACGACCCGCAGCGGGGACACGTCGGACGCGTTCGTCCCGATCATCCGGTCGCCGAGCCAGCGGACGGGCAGACTCGCCGCCACGCCCGTCGCGCCCGCGTAGCGGCGGAAGCGCTGTTCCACCGCGCGGTCCAGGCTGGCGTACGCGCTGTCGGCGACCACGGCGCGGATCGCCGGGTCGCGCGCCGCCGCCTGGATCGCGACGGCCCCGCCCATCGAGGTGCCCAGGATGCACACGGGGAGTCGCCCGGTGTCCCGGCGCGCCTTCAGATACGCCACGGCGCCGAGCGCGTCGTCCACCTCGCGGAACCCGATGGTGCACAGATCGCCGCCGCTCTCCCCGAGGGCGCGGAAGTCGAAGGCGAGGACGCCGAACCCGGCGCGGCGGAGGAAGGCGATGTACGGGGCGACGTCGGCGCGCGTGCCGGGATACCCGTGGCAGACGACGATGACCGGGCGCCCCGCCTCGCCGGGGAAGAACCAGCCCCGGAGCCGCACGCCGTCCCTGGCGCGGAAGGAGACCGTTTCCCGGGCGAACGGCCGGAGGGACTCGGGACGGATTACGGACTGCCGGACGGGATGGACGAACCGGTAGGCGATCGAGCCCGATGCCGCGATCCAGCCGATCAGCGCACCGACGAGAAGACAAAAGACGGACCGGCGGCCGGGGAACCGCATCCGGAATCGGGCCATGGTGTTACCCCCCTGCCCCGTTACCGTACCACGCCCGGCGGCGCTTCGCCCGGGACTTTGGGCCTATTTGACGCGGGCGTGGCGGTTCCAGAAGACGTTGTCGTGGCCGGGGAGGATGATGTCGGCAAGACCGTGGAGCCGTTCGATGGTCGCGCGGGCCTGGTCCCTGTCGTCGGAGGTGGAGCAGCCCTCGGTGACGTCGAAGAAGTCGCGCGTCACGACCGCGTCCGAGGCGATCACTACCCGCCAGCCGTCCTTATCATCGAACAGAAGGCCGGAGAGACCGGGCGTGTGGCCCGGGAGATGGACGGTGTGGAGGAGGGGCCAGTTCTCGCTGCCCTCGGCGCGCACGGTCTGTATGCGGCGGAGCAGATCCCGTTCGGGCGCATCGGCGGCCAGGCGCCGGTCCCGGTACACCCATTCGGCGTCTGACATCTGCCACAAGGCACCGGGGAAGGCCTCGATCCCGGCGCGGTGTTCGCGGTGGAAGTGGGTCAGGAAAACGTGAGTCACGTCTCCGGTCCGAAGGCCGGCGCGGCGGTCGAGCAGCGCCGGCATCTCGCCGGGCGGCAGCGGCGGGTCCACGAGAACGACAGCGTCCCCTGCCCGCACCAGCGCGGAAGTGCACAGCGGCGGGCGGCGCGGCACGTCGTCGTCCTCCCCCCAGAACGGGTTCCGGGAAAGATGCCCGATCGTGAGCACGCACCATCGTATGCCCGTTTCGCTACCCATGGGAAGCCTCCTCGCCTCTACCGGCAGCCCGCTTAAGGTGCCGGAGGCGCCGCTAATCGGCAACGGCCCATGGACCCCCCCTCACGCCCTACAGCCGAAAACTAACAGTGCCCGTTATTCTACTGCTTTATCTTACCGGTACCACCTTCGCCGTAAACCACGCGATAGATCTTGTTCGCACCGTCGTCGGAGACGAGCAGGGAGCCGTCGGACGCGACGGCGACGTCCACAGGGCGGCCCCAGACTTGCCCATCCCGCGTCTTCCAGCCGGACACGAAGTCCTCGTAGCCGCCCGTCGCCCTTCCGCCGCCGTCCATCGGGATGCGCACGATCTTGTAGCCGTACCGCTCGGCGCGGTTCCATGAACCGTGCAGCGCCACGAAGGCGCTGTTCCGGTACGCGGCCGGGAAGTTTTCGCCGGTGTAGAACTCGATCCCGAGCGCCGCAGCGTGCGCCCCGATCAGGACGTCCGGCACGACGGTCTTGTCCTTCAGGTCCGGACGGTCCCGGGGAACGCGCGGTTCGTCGTTGAGGCCGATGTAGGTGTAGGGCCAGCCGTAGAACTTGCCCTCCTCGACGTGCGTCGCGAAGTCGGGCACCAGATCGTCGCCGAGCCCGTCGCGCTCGTTCACCGCCGTCCACAGCACGCCGCTCGCGGGGTCGAAGGCCAGCCCGACCGGGTTCCGGAGGCCGGACGCGAACACGCGGTAGCCCGTCCCATCCGGGTTGTATTCCAGGATCGCGGTGCGCTTCTCTTCTTCCTCGCCGACGTTGCTCTGCGACCCGACGCTGACGTACATCTTGCGCCCGTCCGGGCTGAAGACGACGTTGCGCGTCCAGTGCTGGTTGTAGCCGCCGCCGGGCAGGTCGGAAACGACGGTCCGGGCGCCGCCCGACGCTTTTACGTCGCCGTTCGTGTACGGGTAGCGCACCACGGAGTCGGTGTTCGCGACATACACATGCGTCGGGTTCGGGCCGGGGGGATAGAAGGCGACGCCGAACGGCTGGCGCAGGTCGTCCGCGAAGACCTCGTTCACTTCGGGTCTGCCGTCCTTATCGGCGTCGCGGAGCACCCGGAGGCGGTTCGGGCGGCTTTCGGCCACGAAGACGTCGCCGTTGGGAGCGACCGTCAGCGTGCGCGGGTTGTTCAGTCCGTCCGCCCACTCGAAGACCCGGAAGCCCGCGGGCACGGCGAGTTTGGCGTCCGGGGGCCGGTCCACGATCTGGGGGCCGTTGTTCGCCGACGGGCTGGCGAACGGCGGCGGGAGGTCTTCGGGCCGGAGGATGCGCGGGGTGGGCTGCGCCGTCTCGACCGGCACGGCGACGGCGTCGCCGGGGACGGCAGGCGTTCCGGCGGAAGGGTCGGGCGGCGCGTCCACGCCGCCGGCCCGGTCGGCCTGCCCGCAACCGGTGGCCAGAAAAGCGAGGGCCGCAGCCGACGAGAGAAGCGCTATCACGCGCCTTCGGGCGCCGGGACGGATTCGGGACATGCACGTACTACTTCCTGTTCAAAAAAGAGGCCGTCGCCCCGCGCGGGGCGACGACTTCAGTATGGCAGCAAGGGGCGCGCACGTCAAGGCGGGCGCCGCGGAACTATCCGCCCGGACTCTGGCTCCCGTGGAACTCGCCGTCCGATCGAAAACCGGGGTCTTTGACCGCGCTGCCCTCACGGAGCATGCGGCAGTGCGTCACCATCTGCTGAGCGGTTTCCAGGTCCTGCCAGCCGAGGATCGTCACTTCCTTCTGTTCCAGGGTCTTGTACACGTCGAAGAAATGCTCGACCTCTTTGAGGATGTGCTCGGACACGTGGGAAAGGCGGCGAACGCCGTGGTACCGCGGGTCGTGGACGACGCGGGCGAGGATCTTCTCGTCCGCCCCCTTCTCGTCGCGCATGAGCAGCACGCCCAGCGGGCGCACCGACACGACGCAGCCCGTGAAGGTGGGGTGCGAGCCGATGACCAGGACGTCCAGCGGGTCGCCGTCCGCGGACAGGGTGCCGGCGATCCAGCCGTAGTCGAACGGGTAGAACAGCGGCGAGTAGAGGGGCCGGTCCAGCTTGAAAAGTCCCAGCCGCGTGTCGTACTCGTACTTGTTGGACGAGCCGCGCGGGATCTCTATCACCGCGTTCACTTCCTCGGGGGCGTTGTCCCCGATGGGCAGTCGTTCGTAAGGCATCTGCTTGGTGCTACTCCATCCGCCGGGCCTACCGGTTGTCGCCAGGCACGTTATGTGTGGACGGCGCCGATGATCTCGCTGACATCGGCGAAACCGTTCTCGACAAGATAGGCCTCGATGCCTTCGGCTACTTCGTGAACGGCCAGCGGGTTGACGAAGCTCACGGTCCCCACCGCGACCGCCGTCGCCCCCGCCAGCAGAAACTCCACGGCGTCGGTCGCGTTCATGATGCCGCCCATCCCGATTATCGGCACATGTACGGTCTGCGCCACACGGTAGACCAGGTTCAGGGCGATGGGTTTTATGGCCGGCCCGGACAGGCCGCCCGTGATGTTGGCCAGCCGGAAGCGGCGGGTCCGGGCGTCGATGCTCGTGCCGACCAGGGTGTTGATGAGAGAAACGGCGTCCGCGCCCGCCTGCTCCGCCGCCCGCGCGACGGGCCGGATGTCGGTCACGTTGGGCGAGAGCTTGGCGATCAGGGTCAGGTCGGTGACGCGCCGGCACGCGGCCACGACCTCGGCGGTCAGGCGCGGGTCGGTCGCGTAGTCCAGGCCGTGCGAGACGTTGGGGCACGAGATGTTCAGCTCGATGGCGTCCGCGGCCCCGGCCTCCGAGATGCGCCGCGTCACGTCCGCGAAATCGTCGGGGTTCTCGCCCGGGACGTTCACGATGATGGGGCAGTCGAAGTTGCGCAGGAACGGGGCTTTCTCGGCCAGGTAGTTCTCGACGCCCCCGTTCTGCAGCCCGATGGCGTTGAGCATGCCGGACGGGGTCTCGACGATCCGCTGCGGGGGGTTGCCGACGCGCTCGTGCGTGGTGGTCGCCTTGACGCAGACGGCGCCGACGCGGTTCAGGTCGACGAGCCCGGCCACCTCGGACCCGAACCCGAACGTGCCCGAGCCGGTCGTCACCGGGTTGCGCATCACCAGCTTCCCGATGCGCACGGAAAGGTTGGGGCGGGTCCGTGTCGTGGCGGCGGCCGTCATTGCCAGACCACCTCGCGCGCCTCGAAGACCGGCCCTTCGAAGCAGCCGCGCGCGTAGGTGCCGTCGGGCCGCTGCACCGCGCAGCCCATGCAGATGCCCAGGCCGCAGGGCATGAACACTTCGAGCGACGCCTGGCACGGCACGTCGCAGGCGATCGCCATGCCGGCGACGGCCTCCATCATGGGGGTCGGCCCGCAGGTGTAGACGTGCGCGGGACGGGACGGGTCGCACAGCAGTTGATTTAGCACGTCCGTGACGCGCCCGTGGGTCCCGCACGAGCCGTCGTCGGTGGCGCACAGCAGCTTCGCCCCCATCGCCTCCACCCCGTCCGTGCCGACCAGGAATTCGCGGCTGCGCGCACCGTTGATGAAGGTCACGTCGGCGTCCGGGTCCGCGTCCAGGATGGTCCGGGCGAGGAAGACCAGCGGCGGCACCCCGTAGCCGCCGCCGACCATGACGTGCCGCACGCCGGGCCGCGGGTCGGCGCGGAAGACGCGCCCCCCGAGCGGGCCGACCAGGTCCAGCGTGTCGCCGGGCTTCCGGGCCGCCATCGCGGTCGAGGTCGGCCCTTTGGCGTTGTACAGAACGGACGCGTCGCCGGTCGCGGCGTCCGCGGTGAAGATCGAGAAGGGGCGGCGCAGCACCTGCGCCCCGGTCTCGGCGGCCACGGTGATGAACTGTCCCGGCCGCACCTCCTGCACGAGTTCGGGCGCGTGGAACGTCAGCACGTAGTGGCCGGGCGCGGCGAGCGGCGTGTTGGAGACCACCGGGGCCAGGAATTTGCGGATCACAAAGACGGTGCTTTCTCGCCGGGCAGAGAAGAAAAAGGCGCCCGGACCTGCCATCTACCGGCCATTATACCGGCCGGCGCGAAAGGGTGTCAACCGAGGCCTTGACAGCACCGTGGGCTTGGGGTACTATGTGTTTAATGAACACGAAGTCAGAACCGGAAACCGCCGCCGCTTACGACCCGGGCGCCTTCGACCGTCCCTCGGTCACGGTCGATGTGGTCGCGCTGACGGCGCGGGACGACCGCCTCCACGTCCTGCTCGTGCGGCGCGGCGTGTGGCCGTTCGAAGGGCAGTGGGCGCTGCCCGGCGGCTTCGTGAAGATGGACGAGGACCTGTATGCGGCGGCGCAGCGCGAGCTTTGCGAAGAGACCGGCGTCCCCGCCGCTACCTACCTGGAGCAGTTATATACGTTCGGCGCTCCCGGGCGGGACCCCCGCACCCGCGTGATCTCGGTCGCCTACTACGCGCTGCTGCCCGGCCCGGGGGGCGGACCCGCCTGCGCCGAGCCGGAGGCGGGATCGGACGCGGCGGAGGCGCGCTGGTGGCCGGTGGATGCGCTCCCCCCGCTCGCCTTCGACCACGGGGAGATCGTGGCGACGGCCCTGTCGCGCCTGCGCGCCAAACTGGGGTACACGTCGGTCGCGTACGCGCTCCTGCCGGAAGAGTTCACGCTCAGCGAACTCCAGCGCGTTTATGAGGTCATCCTGGCCCGCCCGTTGGACAAGCGCAACTTCCGCAAAAAGATGCTGGCCGCCGACATCTTGGAGCCGACGCCCCGACAACGTCGCGTAGGCGCGCACCGCCCGGCGCAGCTCTACCGCTTCACCCGGCGTGAGGCGGTCCTGCTGGACTGATTCATTTTGCCTTTAGTTCGTGTGGATCGTACAGTAACTGGTTAAACGAATGCATCTCAGAACCCAACCCTATCTGACGCAACGGGAGCGCTGGCCCCGGACGGGAAGACACATCCTGGCACAATATGACGACGAAGCCGTTGTGGTGTACCAGGCGTACCGGCCGTCGATCGGGCGGTTCGCGGCGGAGCACGGCTTCTTCGGCGGCGATTTCAGTTTCAGCCGCATGAGCTGGATCAAGCCGAACTTCCTGTGGATGATGTTCCGCTGCGGTTGGGCCGCAAAGGAGAACCAGGAGACGGTCCTCGCCGTCACGATCACGCGAGCCGGCTTCGACGCCATCCTGGACGCGGCCGTCCCTTCCACCTACGTGCGCGAGGCGTACGGCAGCGAGGACGAGTGGAAGCGAGCCGTCGGGGCGTCTTCGGTCCGCCTCCAGTGGGACCCGGACCACTCCCCGTCCGGCGAGAAGACGGAGCGCCGGGCGATCCAGCTCGGGTTGCGGGACGCGTACCTGCGGCGATACGCGACCGAGTGGACGGTCCGCATCGAGGACATCACCGGCTTCGTTCGCGAACAGCACCGCCACGCCGCCGCCCGCGATTACGACCGATTGGTGACGCCGCGCGAGGACGTGTACCCCGTCGATGCGTCCACGGCCGACCGACTGGGCATGGGAGGAGAAGCCACATGAGCGAGCAAGAGATCCGCGAGACCGTCTCGGCGGCCTGTTACCGGGACTGGCAGTTCCACGTCGGTTCGATGGGCGATGGGTTCTTCCTCCAGGTCCGGTTCCTGGCCGACGACGCGGACACGGGACAGCCGCGGTGGCAGCACGGGCGCAAGTGGTACCTGTCGCGCCACTCGGTCGGCGATGAGGTCGTGAAAACGGCGTGGCTGGCGGTCCTCACGGCCCTGGAGCACGAGGCCCGGGAAGCGTTCCGCTACCGGGGCGAGACCGTCTTCAATCCGCACACCAGTGTCGACGCCCTCGCCGAACTCCAGCGGTGGGGCAGCGTGGTCACACGAAACAGGGCGGCAGAATGATGACACAACTGGCTAAAGACGAAGAAACTCAGGTTCTTTATCGCCCGGTGGGACCCGAGGAGATGGCATTGATCCGGCAGAGCGGTTACCGCGCGTTCCCGCCGCGCCTGCCCGAACAGCCCATCTTCTACCCGGTGCTGAACGAGGAGTACGCGACGCAGATCGCGTGCGACTGGAACGTCAAGGCATCAGGCGCCGGCTTCGTCACACGTTTCCGGGTCCCCCGCGACTTTCTGGACCGTTACGAGGTCCAAACGGTGGGCGGCTCGGTCCATCAGGAGTTATGGATACCCGCCGAGGAACTGCCGGAGTTCAACGAGAACCTCGTCGGCGTCATCGAGGTGGTGGCAGAGTTCCACAGCGGTGGAAGGGGGGACGAAGATGCAAGCGGCGAATGAAGACCGGCTTGATCGGGCTCGCTGCGCGCTGGAGGGGCTATCCGTCGGCGACGCCTTCGGGGAGCAGTTCTTCATCAACCCCGACGTCGTAGATGGCCTCATCGCGGAACGGGCGCTGCGCGATCCACCGTGGCACTTCACGGACGACACGCAGATGGCGCTTTCGGTCTTCTCAAACTTGCGGCAGCACGGCAGCATCGACGCGGACGCTCTGGCGCACAGCTTCGCCCACCGCTACGACGTTTCCCGCGGCTACGGCCCGGCCATGCACGGCATGCTGGAGAACCTCCGCCTCGGGGTGGCGTGGAACGTCGCCGCACGCTGGCTCTTCAGCGGCCAGGGATCGTTCGGCAACGGTTCGGCGATGCGTGTGGCGCCCGTCGGAGCCTATTTCGCCGACGATATGGATGCCGTCGTCGAACACGCCCGCCGCTCGTCCGAAGTCACGCATGCCCACCCGGAAGCGACGGCCGGGGCGGTCGCGGTGGCGGTCGCGGCGGCTCTCGCCTGGAGGAGGCGCGGCGCGGGAGCGCCGCCGTCGCGCGCCGAATTCCTGGCGGACATCCTCCCGTTCGTGCCGGACAGTGAAGTGCGGGAAAAGATCCGGCACGCCCGGAACCTCGACCCACAGGCTTCGGTGCGGCTGGCGGTCGCGGCCCTCGGGAACGGGACGGGGGTTTCCGCGCAGGATACCGTGCCCTTCGCGCTCTGGTGCGCGGGGGGACACCTGGACGATTTCGAGGAAGCCCTGTGGCTCACCGTGAGCGGCCTGGGCGACCGCGACACGACCTGCGCGATCGTGGGCGGCATCGTCGCCCTGTACACCGGCGTCGAGGGAATCCCATCACACTGGCGGGAGGCGCGCGAGCCGCTGCCGGACTGGCCTTTTGAGGAGGGACCGAGATGAAACCGACGGAAACGGATGCCCTGATCGTTGTGGACGTGCAGAACACATTCTGCCCCGGGGGCACGCTGCCGGTCCGGGAAGGCGACGCGGTGGTGGCGCCGCTGAACGCGGTCATGCCGCTGTTCCCCGGACGCGTGTGGGCGACGCAGGACTGGCACCCGGGCGACCACTGTTCGTTCGCGGCGCAGGGCGGGCCGTGGCCGCCGCACGCGGTGCAGAACACGGCGGATGCCGCCCTGCATCCCGGCCTGGACGTGGGAGCCGTCACGCACGTGGTCCGCAAGGGCACGCGCGCGGATCGGGACGCCTATTCCGGCTTCGACGGGACGGACCTGGCCGAACGGCTGCGCGCGGCGGGCGTGCGGCGCGTGTTCGTGGGCGGACTGGCGACCGACTATTGCGTCAAGGCGACGGCGCTCGACGCCCGGGCGGCGGGGTTCGATGTCGCGGTGCTGGCCGACGCGAGCCGCGCCGTAGACGTTTCGCCCGGCGACGGCGAGAAGGCGTTGAAGGCAATGGAAGCCGCCGGCTGTGCCCTGACCACCACGCGGGAGATCCTGCCGCGGGAGGCGTGAACGGCACCCCGGGTTGAACACGCAGGCGAACATCAGGCCGATTGTGCCCGTCTAATCCTTTGTGGTACAATCGGGCGTTTGCTTGACGCATCAACTCAGGAAACACAAACCATGCGAGTTATCATACTGGGGTGCGGGCGTGTCGGCTCGACTCTGGCGAAGATGATGGCCGACGAGGACCACGACGTGACCGTGATCGACCAGACTTCGGACGCCTTCCGCCGGCTGGGTTCCAAATTCAGGGGCACCCGCCTCGTCGGCCCCGGCACGGACCTGGACGTGCTGCGGCGCGCCGGCATCGAGAGCGCCGACGTTTTCGTGGCGGTCACCCAGGGCGACAACACCAACATCATGGCAACGCAGATCGCTAAAGAGGTGTTCAACATCCCCAAGGTGCTCACCCGCATCTACGACCCGATCCGGGCCGACGCCTACCAGCAACGGGGAATCGACACGATCTGCACCACGACGATCGCCGCGGGCCTGATGCACGATATCGCGCTCGGGCGTCCCGCCGGGAACGTTCCGGAGGCGCCGCCCGCGGCGGCGGCGTACCAGCCGGCCGACGGCGTGCCGAAGGGGTAAGCCAACATGTACTGCATCGTGGTGGGCGGCGGCAACGTCGGCTACTACCTGACCAAAGATCTGGTCTCCGCCGGGCACGAAGTGCTTCTGCTCGAAAAGGACCGCGGCCGGGTCGCGCGGCTGGCGGAAGAGCTGGGCGAGGTGGCCATGCAGGGCGACGGCTGCGAAGTGCGCATGATGGAGGAGGCCGGTTTCAGCCGCGCCGACGTGATCGTGGCGGTCACCGGCGACGACGAAGACAACCTGGTCATCTGCCAGATGGCCAAGCAGAAGTTCGACGTGTCGCGTACGATCGCGCGCGTCAACTCGCCGACGAACGAGGCGATCTTCTCGAAACTGGGCATCGACACCACGGTCTCGTCGACGCGCATCATCTTCAACCTGATCGAGCAGGAGATACAGACCGACGAGGTGATCCCGCTCGCCGCGCTCCGGGGCGGCAACCTGGAGATCGTGGCCATCGAGCTGTCACCCAAGTCCCGGGTGCTCAATCACGCGATCGGCGACGTGATCCTGCCCAGTGAAGCGCACATCATCTCGATCATCCGCGAGGGGAAGGGAATGCTCCCCGGCGCGGAGACGCGCCTGATGGCCGGGGATTCCGTGCTGACGCTGGTCGGCACGGAGCAGGAAAGCGCGCTGCGAGACATCTTCGCCGAAATGGGATAGTCCGTGGCGACAACCTCCAGGGAGGACGGCGGAGGACGGCGCGCCGTCCTCCGCGTTTTCATCGTCGGCGTCCCCCTGATCGCGCTGGGCGCGCTTTTCTGGCTCTTCCGGAGCGCCCGCGAGGTCCCGCCGGAACCGCCCGTGGACACCACGCCTCGCGCCGTCGCCCGGGCCGAGGCGCAGGTCGCCGCGGCCGTGCGGGAGGTGGACGCGGCGCGCCGGGACGCCCGCGCCGGCCGCGCGCGACCCTACCGGATCGCGGTGCGCCAGAACGACGTAAACACCCTGCTGCGCACGGACCGGCGGGCGAAGAAGCTCCTCAAGCGGCACAAGGTCGAGCGCCCCCGCATCGAGATCAAGAACGGGCGGCTGAAGGCGAGCGGCCTGGTATCCCTCCAGGGTCAGCGCCTTTACGTGACCGCCGAAGGGCCGGTCACGCCGGGCAAAGATGGCCGCCTCGGGTTCCGCCCGACACAGGTGTGGGTCGGCAAAGTCCGCGCGCCGGCACGCGTCACCCGCGACATCGCCCGCCGCGCCGCGCGCGCG
>CADCTO010000066.1 GCA_902805585.1 uncultured Armatimonadota bacterium
GGAGTTAAGCGGTCTGCAACCCGGCCGGGTCTATTGGTACCAGTTCACGGTCGGTCCCCATCGCAGCCCCGTCGGGAGGACGAAGACGGCCCCGGCGCCCGGCGCCAAAACTGATCGGCTGCGCTTCGCCTTCGCCTCGTGCCAGGACTACCAGAACGGCTTCTTCGCCGCGTACGCGGCGATGGCGAAAGAGGACCTGGATTTCGTCGTCCACCTCGGGGACTACATCTACGAGTACGGGCCGAACCCGGGCGGGCCGAGGCAGCACAACGCACCCGAGACGAAGACGCTGGCCGACTACCGGAACCGGTACGCGCTCTACAAGCGCGACCGCAGCCTCCAGGCCGCGCACGCCGCGTTCCCCTTTGTCGTGGTCTGGGACGACCACGAAGTCCGGAACGACTACGCGGGGCTGGGGAAAGCGGGGCAGGCGGCGGACCTCCTCGACCGGCGCGCGGCCGCCTACCAGGCCTACTACGAGCACATGCCGCTGCGCCGGGCCCAGATGCCTAAAGGCCCGGACCTGCTGCTGTACCGGCGGTTCGCGTTCGGCGATCTGGCGGAGTTGAGCATCCTGGACACGCGCCAGTACCGGACCGACCAGCCGTGTAAAGCGGAGCCGAGCCTTCTGCCCGGGGTGCCGATCAAGCCCCGCTGTGCCGAGGCGCTCTCGGCCACGCAGACCATGACGGGCCCCGCGCAGGAGAAGTGGCTTCTGGAGGGGTTGGAGCGGTCCCGGGCGCGCTGGAACGTCATCGGCCAGCAGACCATGTTCGCCGAATTCGATTTCCTGCCGGGGCCGGGGAACACGGCGGCGGGCCTTCCGCCCGAGGCTTTCAATCTGGACCAGTGGGACGGCTACCCGGCCGCGCGCAGCCGCCTGCTCCAGTTCCTGAATCTGCGCAAGCCTTCCAATCCCGTGGTCATCACCGGCGACATCCACTCCTCCTGGGTCCACGATCTGAAGATGGACTTCGCCGACCCCAAGAGCGCGACGGTCGGGGCCGAGTTCGTCGGCACGTCCATCACGTCGTCGTTCCCCCGGGCGCTGATCCCCGGCGTCAAAGCGGCCCTGGCCGACAACCCGCACTGCAAGTTCTTCGACGGGGCGAACCGCGGCTACGTCCTCTGCACCCTGACCCGCGACACGTGGCGCAGCGACTTCCGGGTCGTGCCGACGTCCGGCCCGACCGGCGGCGTGCTGGTGGAGGACGCGCCCGCGACGACCCTGGCCTCGTTCGTCGTCGAGAACGGGAAGCCGGGGGCGCACGCGGCGTAGCCCGCCGCGTGCGCTTTCAGGATTGCGGCGCCAGTACCTGGGCGCTCCGGGCGGGCAGATAGATCTGGACGCTCTGGTTTCGCCCGTACATCGGCACGGATTGCACGGGGTACAGGGTTCCGCCGGGGGACCGTCCCTGCCCGCCGAAGGGCGGGTCGTCCGTGTTCAGGATGACCCGATAGTCCGCCGCGTCCGGCACCGGGATGCGCAGGTCGGCGTACGAGTTTGTCGGGTGGAAGTTGAACGCGAAGACGAGCGGGCCGCGCCTATAGACCAGCTGCTTCGTGTCCTCGTGCAGGGCGAGCTGCTCGATCAGGTGGTCACAGAGCACGTGGAACTCGCGGTCGATCTGCTGCATCGCCTGGTCGAAGGCGTTCAGGCCGTGGTAGCGGAGTGTCGGGTCGTCGGCCAGAGACCACTGCCGGCGGGCGTGCTGGTAGGAGCGGCCGTTCTCCTCACGCGGGAAATCGACCCATTCGGGGTGCCCGAACTCGTTGCCCATGAAATTCAGGTACGCCTCACCGGCCAGGCTGAACGTGAGCAGCCGGATCATCTTGTGCAGCGCCACTCCGCGCTCGATGACCTGGCTCCGGCTGGCGTTGCCCATGTTCCAGTACATCTCCTGGTCCATCATCCGGAACGTCAGCGTCTTGTCGCCGACCAGGGCCTGGTCGTGGCTCTCGGCGTACCCGACGTGCTTTTCGGTGAACCGCCGGTTCAGCAGCGTGCCGTAGATCTCGCCCAAAACCCAGTCCTCGTCGCGCTTCTCCTTGAGGAGCTTGATCCAGTAGTCCGGCACGCCCATGGCCAGGCGGTAGTCGAACCCGAGCCCGCCCTCGGCCACCGGCCGCGCCACCCCCGGCATGCCCGACACGTCCTCGGCGATGGTGACGGCGCGCGCGTCCACCGCGTGCGCGACATCGTTGGCGAGCTGCAGGTACAGTACGGCGTCCGCGTCTACATTTCCGCCGAAGTAGTCGTCGTAGCTCGTGAACGTCTTGGCGAGCCCGTGGTCGTGGTACAGCATGCTCGTCACGCCGTCGAAGCGGAACCCGTCGAAGCGGAACTCTTCGAGCCAGTAGCGGACGTTGCTGAGCAGGAACCGCTGCACCTCGTACTTGGAGTAGTCGAACAGCAGTGAGTCCCAGGCCGTGTGGTAGCCGCGGGCCCCTGCGTGGAAATACTGGTGGTCGGTCCCGTCGAAGCGGTTCAGCCCCTCGTTGACGTTCTTGACCGCGTGGCTGTGCACGAGGTCGAGCAGCACGTGCAGGCCCAGCCCGTGCGCGACGTCGATCAGCCGCTTCAATTCCTCCGGGGTCCCGAACCGGGACGAGACGGCGAAGAAGCTGCTGATGTGGTAGCCGAACGACCCGTAGTACGGGTGCTCCATCACGGCCATCATCTGGACCGCGTTGTAGCCCAGGGCCGCGATGCGCGGCAGGATCCGCT
>CADCTO010000067.1 GCA_902805585.1 uncultured Armatimonadota bacterium
CTTCCGCTACGGCGGCGAGCCGTTCGACCCTAGCACGGTGCCGCCGCCGGCCTTCGACGGGACGCGCGAGGGCGGTTTCGGGGTATATTTCATCGCCCAGAGCGTGGACTCCGTCCGCTACACCCGCGACGAAGCCGGCCACAACCTGCTGACCCTGGAAAAAAGCAGCAAGCGAGAACCCAACGATGCGACTGACGACGGAAACGATCGGTGAGGTGACGGTGGTCGCCCTGCCCGGCGACCACCTGGACGCGGGCCTGGTGGAGGAGTTCAAGCGCGACATCGCGCCCCTCCTGGAGGGCCGGGGCCGGGTGGTCTTCGACCTGAGCGCGCTGCGCTTCGTGGACAGCGCCGGGATCGGGGCGCTGCTCTCGTGCCTGCGCCGGATGACGGGCGCGGGCGGCGACCTGAAGCTGTTCGGGCTGGCGCCGGCGGTCCGGGCGACGTTCGACCTGGCGCGGATGCACCGCATCTTCGACACCTACGACACGAAGGAAGCGGCGGTGGCCGCCTTCGAGGGATAAAGGAAGCACGCCGTGACAGCCAGCGAAACGCCGACGATGGCGGCGGGGACGACGGAAACGGCGCCGACCGTGGTGACGGCGCAGGCGGAGGCGCCGGTCCTGCCGGGGCCGCTGGTGCTGCGGCCCGAAGAGTCGTGCGCGTTCGTGATCTTCGGCGCGAGCGGGGACCTGACGGGACGCAAGCTCGTGCCCGCGCTGTACAACCTGTTCTGCCAGGACCTGCTGCCGCCTGGCTTCGCCGTGATCGGCTATGCCTTCACCGAGATGGACGACGCGTCGTTCCGCGAGCGCATGCGCGATCTGGTGAAGAATTCGCCCGAAGTGCTCGTGTTCCGCCCCAAGCTGTGGGACGCCTTCGTGCCCGCCCTGCACTACATCACGGCGGATTTCGAGAACCCGGACGGGTACGCAAGCCTCACCGCGCGGCTGGGGGAACTGGACCGCGAGCACGACACGGGCGGCAACCGGCTGTTCTATCTGGCGACCGCGCCGCAGTTCTACGGCCCCATCGCGCTGAACCTGGGTCGGCACGGCGTCGCGGGCCGGGAAAGCCGGGGCGAGGGCTGGACGCGCATCATCGTCGAGAAGCCGTTCGGGCGCGACCTGAACAGCGCGCGGCGGCTCAACGACACGCTGCACACGGTCTTCGCCGAGGAGCAGATCTACCGCATCGACCACTACCTGGGCAAGGAGACCGTCCAGAACATCCTCGCCTTCCGCTTCGCCAACGCGGTCATCGAGCCCATCTGGGACCGCCGCTACGTGGACCACGTGCAGATCACCGCGGCCGAGTCGCTGGGCGTGGAACACCGCGGCGGCTACTACGACACGTCCGGCTGTCTGCGCGACATGTTCCAGAACCACCTGCTCCAGCTCATGGCGCTCGTCGCCATGGACCCGCCGGTGCGCTACGGCAGCCAGTCCGTGCGCGACCGCAAAGCGGACGTGCTGCGCGCGATCCTGCCGATCGACCCGGCGGGCGTGGACGCCGTGGCGGTGCGCGGCCAGTACGGGCCCGGCCGGCGCGACGGGGAGGCTCTGTACGGCTATCGCCAGGAGGAGGCCGTGTCGCGCGAATCCCGCACCGAGACCTACGCCGCCCTGAAGCTGATGGTGGACAACTGGCGCTGGGCGGACGTCCCGTTCTACCTGCGCTCGGGCAAGCGCATGCCGCGCAAGCTGACCGAGATCGCCATCGAGTTCAAGCGCGTGCCGCACCTGTTCTTCCACCTGACGCCGCAGGACCGGATCGAGCCCAACGTCCTGACGATCCGCATCCAGCCCGACGAGGGCATCTCGCTCAACCTGGGGGCCAAGACGCCGGGCCCCGAGATGCGGATGTGCCAGGTGCAGATGAGCTTCTCGTACAGCAGCGCGCTGGGCGAGTTCCCCGCGACCGCCTACGAGACCCTGCTGCTGGACGCGATGCAGGCGGACCCGACGCTCTTCAACCGCAGCGACGCCGTGGAGTTGTCTTGGCAAGTGCTGGAGCCGATCCTGGAGCGCTGGGAGTCCGGCCCGTCCCCCGCGCCCTTCCCGAACTACGAAGCCGGCTCCTGGGGCCCGGCCGCTGCCGACGCCCTGCTCGCCGCCGACGGCCGCGCCTGGAAGAACGGCTGACGGCGACGAACCGTCCGTAGTTTTCCCTTTGAGATAACGCAGGGCACGCAAAGGAACGGCGGCGCTTCCCTTCCAGAAGGGAAGCGCCGCCGTTCCTGCCGCTTTTTTTCGTGCGCCCCGGGTCCCGTGAGACCGGAAGGGCCACACCTTCGACGTTAGCGTTTGGTGTTGGCGTCCGTCCTCGGCACGGTATTCGTGACGGACGTGTCGGTGGTGTTCAGCTCGTCCACGTCCACGTCGGTGCGGCGGACGGTGTCGCGGACGGTCTCGGTGCGCTCCGTCGTCTCCTTGCCGACCACGACCTCCTCGACCACGCGCGCCTCCTTGGACACCACCGGCACCTCGGCCCGCTCCGTCAGCTCGACCGTCTCCTCGCGGAACGTCGACATGTCCGCTTCGCCGACCGGACGGTTGACGGGGCGGCGCTCGACCGTGACGTGCTCCTCGCGCAGCGTCACCTGCTCCTGGACCGGCGTCTCCGTCACGCTCGTGTGGATGCGGGCGCCGCCCTGTTCCACCTCGCGCTTGCCGACCTGAAGCTCCTCCTCGACGACCGGGATGGCGACGTGCTCGCCCGCGTTC
>CADCTO010000068.1 GCA_902805585.1 uncultured Armatimonadota bacterium
TCTTCAAGGGCATCGTGAACGCCTGCCTGCTGGCGCACTTGGGCCGGGAGCAACCGGAACGGCCTGTGGTGATGAGCGGCGAGGATCTGACGAACATCGGCCCGGTCGCGCTCCAACAGGACCTGGCGGTCATGGCGACGCTGGGCATCGAGAGCGTGGAGCGCAACGGCCATCACTACTTCGCGGGCCTTTCGCAGTTCCCGGAATCGGTGCAGCGGCAGGTGCTGGAGCATCACTCCGACCTGTACCGCCGGAGCCTGCAGGGTTGGCCGACGGTCGCCATCGAGCAGGGGAGAGGGGACGGGGGTGAGGGCCGCCCCGGGAGAGGGGAAGGGGGCGAGGGCCGCCGCCTGGCAAGGAGAAACCGTGCGTATCGTTCACGAGTGGGGCAGGTATATCGGCATCGAGCAGGACGGGGTCGAGCGGCTGCGCTATCACTACCAGTTGCCGGATGACAGGGCGCCCTCGGCGCCCAAGCCGTTCTGTCACCCTATCCGCACGCCCGAGGGGCTCGAGATGACGGCGTTGTCGCCGCTCGATCACTCCTGGCACCGGGGCCTGTGGTTCGCGTGGAAGTTCGTGAACGGGGTGAACTACTGGGAGGAGAACCAGGAGGTCGTGGGGCGGCAGGTGACGCTTGCGCCACCGACGGTCGAGGCCGCGGCGGACGAGGGGGAAGCCATACGCTGGGTCAGCGACATCGCGTGGCGCGATCTGCGCGACGGGACGGAGACGACGCGGCTGCGGGAGCGGCGGGAGATCGGCTGCCGCATCGAGGACGACGGCACCCTGGTGCTGGACTGGCGGAGCGTGCAGACCGCGCAGGAAGCGGTGACGCTGGACCGGACCCCGTTCACGACCTGGGGCGGCTACGGCGGGCTTTTCGTCCGCATGACCCAGGCGCTACAGAAGCAGGATATCGTTTTCCATGACGGGACGGTGACGGATCGGCCGACCGGTCAGACCCACCGCTGGGGGGCCGTCCGGGGTCAGTTGGACACGGGCAAGGACAACCACGCCGCGTTCGTTTTCCTGCCGTCGCCGCGCAACCGGCGCGCGCCCGAACCGTTCTACGGCAACGCCCGGCCGTTCTGGAACTTCTTCGGCCCGGCGCCCCTGTTCCACGAACCGCTGCGCCTGCGGGCGGGCGAGACGCTGCGGCAGGCGTACCGCGTCCTTATTCTGTCGAAGCGACTTGACGCGGGCGCGGTGGATGGGTATTATCGGGAGTGGGCCGCGAAGGAGCAGGAATGACCGGTGGACGGAGCGTCCTGCCCTGCATATAAAACGAGGAAGACATGGCGAAGCGAGAGCGAGAGCATAGACTACCGAGCGACGACTACCTGCACGGCGGCGGCGGCAAAGGGGGTGGCGGGAAAGCGGCCCTGGGCAAACTGCTCTGGACCGGCGCGGCCCTGGCCGCCGCCGCCGTCACCAACGCGGTCATCTTCTACCGGACGCCGCCGCTGACGTCGAAGCTCAAGGGCGAGGTGCGCTACTTCCCCACCCCGGAAGGCGACGTGTTCTACAAGAAGGCCGGCGAGGGGCCGCCGCTGCTTCTGGTGCACGGAATCGGGGCGGGCTGCTCGTCGTTCGAGTTCCGCAACATCTGGGACCACCTGGCCGAACGCCACACCGTCTACGCGCTCGACCTGCTCGGCTTCGGCAAGTCGGACAAGCCGCCGATCCTTTATACCGATGCGACCTTTATCGACCTGCTGTCCGATTTCGCGAAGCAGGTGATGGGCGTGGGCGAAGGGCGGGGCGAGGCGGACGTCATCGCGACCTCGCTGTCGGCCGCCTACGTCATCGCCCTGTCACAGCGCGACCCGTCGCTGTTCCACCGGCTGATCCTGGTCTGCCCCACCGGCATCCAGGAGTTGGCCAGCCCGATCCACGTCGGCTCGACGGCCCTGCGCGGCGTGATGAAGGCGCCCGTCCTGGGCACGTCGCTGTACAACGTCATCGCGTCCCGGGTCGGCATCCGCCGGTATCTCGCCACGAACATCTACGCCGACCCGAGCCAGGTCACGGACGAGGTGGTCAACACCTACTACACCGCCGCGCACCAGCCCGGCGGCGAGAACGTGCTGCCGTCGTTCCTCAGCGGCTACCTGAACATCAACATCGCCGACGCCTTCAAGGAGGTCGTGGACCTGCCGCTCATCGTCTGGGGCGCGAAGGCAAAGGAGACCCCGCTGACCCAGGCCGAGCCGTTCCTGGCGGCGAACTCGAACGCCAAGCTGGAGGTCATCGAGGACGCCGGCATGCTCCCGCACGAGGAGAAGCCCGAAGCCTTCCTGACCGCCGTCCGGCCCTTCCTGTACGGCGCGCCTGAGGGTGATGAGGAAGAGGGCGCGGCGGAAGACACGGCAGTGGGCGGCGACGACAAGCCCGAGCGCCCGGGCGGCAAGAAAGCCGCGGCCGAGCCGGCGCAGGCGACGACCCCCTGAAGCCCCGGCCCGGCCCGCAGCGTCACCCGACGATGCGATTGACGAGCGCGCGCAGGCGGTCGTAGTCGCCGGGGAGCAGGGCGGCCAGTTCGCGGCCGGCACGCACCAGAAAAGCTTCGTCGCCGCCGCGGGCGCGCCAGGCGTTGCGGAGCAGCGCGGCCACCAGTTCGTCGGCGGGCAGGGGGAGGCCGCCGGTCGGCAGCAGCAGGCCGCGCAGGTAGTCCAGCCGATCGGTCAGAGCGCACGTTTCCCCGTCGTCGCAGCAGAACACC
>CADCTO010000069.1 GCA_902805585.1 uncultured Armatimonadota bacterium
GGTCGCCCGGCGCTGCCTGAAGGAGAACGAGGCGCTGGTCGCGCTGGGCTTCTTCGTCATCCTGGAGCCCCTGATCTACTACTCCTCGGAGCTCAAGCAGTACGGCGTGGACGTCGCCTTCACCTTGGCGATCCTGCTGAACGGGCTGATCGTGCTTCAGGACAGCCGCTTCCGGGCGGGGGGGTACGTGCGGCTGGCGGTCGTCGGCGCGGTCGCCGTCTGGTTCTCGCACCCCTCTGTTTTCGTGCTCGCCGGCGTCTGTGTGGCGCTGTGCCTGACGGCGCGGTCGAACGCATCACGCGCCGCCGCGCTGGCCGCCGCCGTGCCCGGCGGCGCGTGCTTCCTGGCCCATTACCTGCTCTTCATGCGGAACCTGGGTGCCAACGAGAAGCTGATGGCCTCCTGGGAGGAGCGCTTCCTCCAGTTGCCCTTGTCCCCGGGCGCCCTCCGTCAGGACGCCCGCCTCGTTCTGGACCTGTTCGAGTTCCCCCTCGGCTTCTCCGAGATCGGCCTGGCCGTTCTTGCCTTCGTCGCCGGCGTCAGCCTCCTCGGGCGCCGCGACCTGCGTGTCAGCGGCCTCCTGGCGGGCCCGGTGATTCTGCTGCTCGTCGCCTCGTTGCTGCACAAGTACCCCTTCGCGAGCCGCCCGCTACTGTTCGTCGTGCCGGTGTTGCTGCTCTTCATCGCGGTCGGCGTCGCGTACCTGCTGGAGGTGACGAGGCGCGACGCACGGATCGTCGGCTACGCGTTCCTCCTTCTGCTGGTCCTGAAGCCGGCCGTGGGGGCCGCCAAGGCGCTCGTCAGCCCCCCCGGGAAACAGGAGATGAAGGACGTACTGCGGTACGTGTCCCGCCGTTCGGAGCCGGGGGACGCGATCTACGTCTACTACAACTCCCGGTTCGCGTTCGCGTACTACGTGGACCACCTCGGGTTCCGGCAGCTCGCCGGCCATCGGCGCATCGTCGGGCCCCACGTCACGGACGAGACGACGCGCCTGGAAGACCAGCTCGCCCCGTACCGGGGCGAGCGCGTCTGGTTCATCTTCTCCCACATCGAGCGCTACAAGGACGCCGACCACCGGCTGCTCCTCCTCGGCGAACTCGACCGCCTGGCCAAGCAGGAAGACGCGTACGAGACCGTCGGCGCCTGGGCGCACCTGTACCGGTTGAACCCGTAGGCCCGACCCGGCAGGCCGCCGGGAAGGAAAGACCCCGACGGCCGAACCGGCAACGACGATTTCACCGGACCGCTCCGCGCCCGGCCGGCTCGCCCCCACAATGGCGCACCGCAGAGCCGTCGCTCCGGTGCCTGCCTCGGCGATTGAGCCGTGCCGCATCTTGCCACACGATCCTGACCCACAGCACAGAAAAATTGCATCGGGCAGGGGTGCACGGGGCCGGGAACCGCCGGAACGGTCGATTTGCTCCCGCATAGTTCCGTTCCTTTTCTTTTCCGGTTTGGCAACCGCGACAACGGGGGTAAAACGGTCACGCTTCGGGGCGTCTATGCGCAGACGAAACCAGTAACCGGTCGCCCTGGACGGAGCAGAAATCGGGAGGTATGGTATGGATCCTGAAAGCGGTTCGGGCATTTCGGATGCGGGCGGCAGTGCGGGAGCGCCGCTGACGGAGCAAGCCAAGCAGCAGGCCCAGAAGGTGTTGCACCAGACGCGCGAAAAGGCGGGTGACGTGTTGGGGCAGGCGCGGGACCAGGTCAGGACCCGTCTGGAGAGCCAGAAGGACGTGGCCGCGAGTGGCCTTGAGACCGTCGCGCTGGCCGTACGGCAGACGGGGCAGCACCTGCGTGAGCAGGAGCAGACGGCGCTGAGTTCGGGCGCGGAACAGGTGGCGGAAACCGTCGAGAACTTTTCGGGGTACCTGCGAAAGACGGAGCTTGACGAGTTCGCCCGCAACACGGAGCGTTTCGCCCGGAACCAGCCGGCCCTCTTCCTGGGCGCGGTGTTCACGCTGGGCTTTCTCGCCGCCCGCTTCCTCAGGAGTTCGACCCCAGACGGAAACGGCGCGCCGGCGAACGGTACATCCGCGACACTTGCTCTCCCCGCGCCGCCGCCGGCCCGACCGGACTTCGGGACGGGCGCGGGTGGGGATGCGTTCGATACCGAAGTGAGGGCCACGGACGATGCATCCAGCACAACAAACTTCTAAAGACGAACGCTCGCTGGGCGAACTCCTGGGGGACCTGACGCGCGACATCATCACGCTGGTCCGCCAGGAGTTGACCCTGGCCAAGGCGGAGATGACCCAGAAGGCCGCGCACATCGGCAAGCAGATGGGCCTGCTGGCGGCGGGCGGCGCGCTCGCCTACGCCGGGCTCCTTGCCATCGTGGCGGCGATCGTCGTGCTTCTCGACCGGGTCGTGGGGCTCCCGCTCTGGCTGGCGGCGCTCCTCGTGGGGGTCGTCATCGCCGGGATCGGCGGGGCGCTGGTGAAGAAGGCTCTCGGGGCCCTGAAACAAGAAGATTTAGCGCCGCGACAGACGCTTGAAACGCTGAACGCGATAAAGGAAGACATTCGATGAGAAAAAACGAAGAAGGAGCCGCCGGGAAGGCGCGGGCCTATGAGCCGGCTTCGGCGGCCCAGTCCGGGGGCGCGACGGACACCGACGCCGGTACGACGAGTGTCGATATCGAGGTGGTCCGCACGGAGATCGAGCAGACGCGCTCCGACATGGGCGAAACGCTCGACGCCATCAAGGACAAGCTGAACCCGCAGGCCCTGATGAGTCAGGCCAAGGACACGGTCCAGGAGGTCACGGCCAACGTGGCGGAGCAGGCGAAGTCCACCATACATGACGTCACGGAGCAGGCGAAGTCAACGCTCCACGACGTGACCAGTGACGTGGTCGAGCAGACCAAGACGACGGTCCACGCCGTCGTCACCGACGTAGCCGACCACGCCAAAGAGACCGCCCGGGGCGCGGTCAGCGGCGCGGTCGGCGGGGCCGTTGACGAAGCGAAAGAGGCGGTCGGAAGCGCCGTCCATTCGGCCAAAGAGGCCGTGGGCGGTGTGGTCGATACCGCCAGGGAGAAGGGGTCCTCGCTCATGGACATCGTCAAAGCGAATCCGGTGCCGGCGACGCTGATCGGCCTGGGATTGGGCTGGCTCTACCTGAACCACCGCAACAAGCAGGCGTCGCCCTTCCCGGAACGGTCCATGGCGTCCTTCCGCACGCGGGGGTATGAGTCCACGGACTATCGGACCGGCTACGGCGGTTCCGGGACGGGTTCCTACACGGGCGAGTCTGGGAGCCGGGTCGGCGAGGTAGCGGACCAGATAAAGGACAAGGCCGGACGGGCCGCCGAGAGAGTCGGTGACGCCGTTGACACGGCCAAGGACAAGGTCGGCGATGTCGTGGAAAGCGCGCGTGATAAGGCCGGCGACCTGGCCTACGCCGCCCGGGACAAAGCGAGCGACGTGGTCGAGTCCGCGAGAGGAGCCGGATCTTCACTGCTGGACCTGATCGAGCGCAACCCGTGGCCTGCCGCCGCGACCGGCCTGGGGCTGACCTGGTTCTACCTCAACAACCGGAACCAGGAGCGGGCGGAGCGTGTTCAAGGCTGGGCGCGCGACTACGAGAACCGCGATGTGGACCGCTCCGAGAACGGCGGCTTGAGCCGCGCCGCGAGCGACCTGGGGACGTCCGTGACGGACAAGGCCCGGGGGGTGGCGAGCGGGGCTCGGGAGATGGCGACCGGGCTCCCGGACACTTTCCAGCGGAACCCGCTGGCCTTCGGCGTGGTGGCCCTGGGTCTCGGCACCGCGGCGGGCCTGCTCGTACCGGAAACGGAGCCGGAGAACCGGCTGATGGGGCAGGCTCGCGACCGGCTGGTGGAGAAGGCGCAGGAGACGGCCGGCGATCTTAAGATGAAGGCCCAGATCGTGGCGGAAGAGACGATGGACGCCGCCAAGCAAGAGGCCAAGAATCAGGGACTGACCTCCTCCGGATAACCGGTAAGGGCGTCGCATGCCCGAAACGCCCCCGCCGTCACGACGGCGGGGGCGTTTCGCTTTCGCGAGGGGAATAATCGCAGTCACGGCCACCTCGCTGGCGCGCGTGACGCCTTTCCGCGGACGCGTAGACGGGCTGCGTCGGTCTGTCTGCAGCCGGTCTGCCTGTATAATGGTAGGGCGTCGCCGCAACGGCACAGGAGCTGCTGGGTTCACCAGCGGTTTTTGGCGGTTGACCGCGGCGCGGAAGGACGGTACATGGCCGACGTGCTCGTCGAAGCGGACTCCCCCCAACTTGCCGTGCCGGGCCCGGCGCCCCGCCGCGTACCCGACCGGTGGATCTGGGCGGCGCTCGCCATCATGCTGATCGGCTTCGCGTTGCGCCTGGCCGGGTTCCTGTCGAACCGGTCGCTGTGGCTGGACGAGGCGTACCTCGCCCTCAACCTGATGCAGCGGGACTTCGGGGAACTGCTCCAGCCGCTCAGCTACCGCCAGGCTGCCCCGGTCGGTTTCCTCCTCGCCGCGGACGCGGCCACCCTGCTGCTCGGCAGCGGCGAGCAGGCGCTAAGGTTCGTGCCGCTGCTGGCCGGCCTGGCGTCGCTGCCGCTGTTCTGGCTGCTGGCCCGCCGGTGCCTGCCCGCGCCCGAGGCGCTGGGCGCCCTCGGACTGTTCGCCGGCCTGCCCCCGCTCGTCTACTACGCTTCGGAACTGAAACAATACTCGCTGGACGTGGCCGTCGCGCTGGCGATCCTTTTGAGCGGCCAGTCGGTCCTCCAGGGTGACCGGTTCCGGGCGCGCCGCTACGTGATCCTGGCGCTGGTCGGCGCGGCGGCCGTGTGGTTCTCCCACCCGGCCGTTTTCGTGCTCGGCGGCGTCGGGGCGGCCCTGTTCCTGTGCGCGAAGGACGTGCGCGGGCGCCGGGCGCTCCTTATCGTCGGGGCGCTGTGGGCGGCCTGCTTCCTGGCGAACTACCTGCTGTTCCTGCGCGGCATCCGCGATCAGGGCGAGCTCCATTCGTCCTGGCAGGGCCGGTTCCTGCGGTGGCCGGTGTCGCCGGGCGCGATCCGCCAGGACCTGGAACTCCTGCTCCAGCCGTTCACCGTGGTGCTCGGCTTCGCCGAGTACGGGCTGGCGGCCCTGGCCTACGCCGCCGGCCTGGCCGCGCTCTTCCGGCGGGACCGCCGGCTCTTCTGGCTGCTGGCGGCCCCGTTCTTCCCCGCGTTCCTGGCCTCGCTGCTGCGGCTTTTCCCCTTCGCGAGCCGCCCCATTCTGTACACGGCGCCGCTGTTCCTGCTGCCGATCGCGGCCGGGCTGGGCCGCCTGTGGCGGTCCCCGGGGTTCGGCGGTCGGTTCGTGAGCGGCGTGTTCCTGTTCCTCCTGCTGCACGGGCCGGCCGTCGCCACGGTCAAGGACTTCCTCCGGCCGAAGGGCCGGGAGGAGATGCGCGGCGTCCTCGCGTACGTGTCGCCCCGGTTGCGTCCCGGCGACACCGTTTGGGTCAACGACCGCGGCCGGATCGCGTTCCGGTACTACGTCCGTTACCGCGGCTTCGGCGAGTTCACCGCCCTCGACCCCGTCTTCGGCCGCGGGATCGAGGGCACGGGGCGCAAGATCGATCGCGTCCGTCAGGAGATGCATTCCCTGGCCGGCAGGCGCCGGGTCTGGCTGATCTTCTCCATCCCGCCGGAGGGCACGCACGACCGCATCGACGCCCGCATACTCGCCCTGTCGGCGCTCGGCGGGTTGGGGCGGCAGCTCGACCGGCGGGAAGCCAGGGGCTGCTTCGCCTACCTCTACGACCTGAGCGGCCCGTCCGCGCCGGAGCCGGGGCGGGCCGCGGGCAGGTGACCGCTCCGGAGGGCGCCGGAGCGCGCGGGCGGGCACGGTCCTCCGCCCGTCTGTTATAATGTGCGGGGGCGTCTTTGTGCGCCCCCGCACCACGGCTGGGAGAAATTCTGTTGAGAGTTGGCATCATCGGTCTTCCGCAGACGGGCAAAACGACCCTCTTTAACGCTTTGACGCGCGGGGAGCGCGCGACGACGCCCGGGGGCGGCGCGCGGCGCGAGGCGGCCGTCGCCACCGTTCCCGTGCCGGACGTGCGGTACGACTTCGCCGTCGACCTGTTCCACCCCAAGAAGCAGACGCCGGCGACGATCGAGTTCGTGGACGACGCGGCGCCGTTCGGGACGGGAGAGCAGGCGAAGTTCAGCCAGGACTTCTTCGAGGGCCTGCGGAAGGTGGACGCCCTGGTCCTGGTGGTGCGCGCGTTCGCGTCGGACTACCCGGCGGTCCCGGAAGGCGGGCTGCGCCCGGGGCGGGACATCCAGACGGTGCTGGAGGAGATGCTGCTGGCCGACATGGGGCTGATCGAGACCCGCCTGGAGCGCATCGACAAGACGCTGAAGACCCGCAAGGCCGGGGCGCCCGCCCCGGAGCAGCAGGAGCGGGAGATACTGCTGCGGCTCCAGGCCCACATGGACACCGGGAAGCCGCTGCGCGCGATGGCGGGGCTCACGCCCGAGGAGGTGCGCGCCACCCGGTCGTTCGCGTTCCTGACCGAAAAGCCGGTCATGGTGGTCGCCAACATCGGCGAGGGTGCCATCGGCGACGAGAACGATCCGCTGCTCCGGGAAGCCACGGCGATGTGCGAGTCCGAAGCTCTGACGCACGTGGCGCTGTGCGCCCGGGTCGAGGAAGAGGTGGCCCAGCTCGGTCCGGAGGAAGAGCGCGAATACCTCCTCGCGCTGGGGATCGAGGCGCCGGCCCGCGACCGACTGATCCGGCTGGCCTACGACACGCTGGGCCTGATGAGCTTCTTCACGGTCGGCGAGGACGAGGTGCGGGCCTGGACGGTGGAGAAGGGCGCGACGGCGGGGCAGGCGGCGGGCAAGATCCACTCCGACCTGGAGCGGTACTTCATCCGCGCCGAGGTGCTGGAATTCGATAAACTGATGCAGGCGGGTTCGTGGGATGCCGCCAAACCCGCCGTCCATCTGGAGATGAAGGAGTTCCCGGTCAAGGACGGGGACATCCTGCACATCCGCGCGAAGAAGGTTTAGCCGGGCGAGCCTGCGCGAGGCACTTCCATGCCTGGCTACAAAAAAGCGCGTCCTGCCGGACGCAGAAAAGGCAGAAGCCTGTTCTTTTGTCCGGCAGGACCTGTAGTGTAGTCACAGGAGGCACTCCCGTGCCTCCCCGCGTGCGGGCAGAACCGCCCCCGCTTTTTGAGTCAGACCCCGCGGCCCGCGAAGGCCGCTCCGTTTTTCTCCCGCTCCTGATCCCGAGTCGCGGCGGTGTCCTTCGGCGAGAAGAGACGAATGATTTCTTGATTGCGCCGAACCACCGCCTCGTACTGCTCCTCGGGAACCTCCACGCGGATCCGCTGTCCGGTACGGGGAAATACCAGGGTCGCCCGTGCCGTTCTTGCCATGCTGTAACTCCTCCTGGACGGTAACGTCCGTATCATAAGACGATGACGCGTCGTCGTTTGTTTCGCCCCACGTCTTCGTTATGCCGCGTCCGGCGTGTATTTTCAAACGTTTTTATCAAGTCCCGTATGCTTGACAGGCGCTCACGGCAGATGCTACGATACGCGCTATGGAACGCAACGCTTTGATCGAGCAGGCGCGGCAGGCATTCGTCGAGCGGTTCGGTCGGGAGCCGCAGGCGGCCGGCGCCGCGCCGGGGCGCGTCGAGCTGCTCGGCAACCACACCGACTACAACCAGGGCTTCGTGCTCACCAGCGCCATCGACCGCGGCACCGCCGTCGCCGGGGCGGCGCGCGAGGTCCCGCAGGCCCGCGTGTTCTCGCAGGGACGCGAGGGGGTCGCCTCGTTCGACCCGCAGGAACCCCGGCACGACGACGCGGCCCCCTGGGCGGACTACGTCAAGGGCGTGGTCCACGAGCTGAACCAGGCGGGCGCGGCCGTCGGCGGCTTCGACGCGGCGGTCGTCAGTGATCTGCCGGTCGGCGCGGGCGTCTCGTCGTCGGCCGCGCTGGAGGTGTCCGCCGCCCAGTTCCTCCTCACGCTCTATCCGCACCCCATCCTCGGCGACCGCATGGGCCTGGCGAGACTGTGCCAGCGCGCCGAGAACGACTTCGTGGGCGCGCCGACGGGCCTGCTGGACCAGTTCTCTTCGATCTTCGGGCAGGCCGGGCACGCCCTGTTCCTGGACTGCCGGTCCCTCCAGTGGCGCGCGGTCGCGCTGCCGGCCGAGCGCGCCCGCATCCTGATCGCCGACACCGGCGTCAAGCACGCCCTCGCCTCCGGGGGCGGCTACCGGGAGCGCCGCGCCCAGTGCGAGGCGGCGGCACGGTGGTTCGGGGAGCAGACCGGGCAGCCGATAACCGCACTGCGGGACGTTTCGCGCGAGACGCTAGAACAGTACGGCCCGCGCATGGACCCGACGCTGCGCAAGCGCGCGCACCACATCGTCTACGAGAACCTGCGCGTGGAAATGGGCGTGGAGGCGCTGACGCAGGGGAACCTGGGGGCGTTCGGCGAGATGCTGAACAACACCCACGAGTCCTGCCGCGACCTGTTCGAGAACTCCGCGCCCGAGGTGGACGCCCTGGTCGAGATCGCGCAGGCGCAGCCCGGCGTCTACGGCGCCAAGATCACCGGGGGCGGCTGGGGCGGCTGCGCCGTCATCCTGCACGAGCCGGGCGCGCTCGCGGGGCTTTCCGAAGCGCTGGCGGAAGGGTACCGGGCGCGCTTCGGGCGGGACACGAACCTGCTCCCCACGGTTGCCGCCCAGGGCGCGGAAGCGCTCCGCTTCGAGTGAGCCCGCGCGTGACGGCCGCCGGCGGGGGCGGGGCCCGCGCTTCCGTGACCCCATGAACGGCGCTCCGGCCGCGGCCCGCGCCCCGCACGGCATGGTCGCCTCCGCCGAGCCGCTGGCGACCGGGATCGGCGTGGACGTGCTGCGGCGCGGCGGCAACGCCGTGGACGCCGCCGTGGCCGTCGCCTTCGCCCTGGCCGTCACGTTCCCGGAAGCCGGGAACCTGGGCGGCGGCGGCTTCCTGCTGCTGCGGCGCCGGGACGGCCGGGCTACGGCCATCGACTACCGGGAGACCGCCCCGGCCCGCGCGACCCGAACGCTCTACCTGGACCCCGGCGGACAGGTGATCCGGGGTGAGGGCGGCCCGCTAGTCGGCTACCGCGCATCGGGCGTGCCGGGGACCGTGGCGGGAATGGCGCTGGCGTGGCGGCGGTACGGCTCCGGGCGGTTCTCCTGGGCGCAGCTGATCGACCCCGCCCGGCGGCTCGCGCTGGCAGGGTTCCCGCTCAGTCGCGCCCGCGCCGCGTCGCTCCGGGACCGCCGCGACCTCCTCGGCCGGTACCCCGAAACGCGCCGCATCTTCCTGAACGGGAACGGCGCCGGCTTCCGGGAAGGGGACACGCTGCGCCAGCCCGATCTGGCGCGCACCTTGCGCCGCCTGCAGCGGCACGGGCCCCGCGAGTTCTACGAGGGCGAGACCGCGCGCGCCCTCGCCGACGACATGGCGCGCAACGGCGGCCTGATCACGGCGGCAGACCTGCGGGACTACCGGCCCAAAGAGCGCCCCCCCCTCCGCGGCTCCTACCGCGGGCACACGGTCCTGTCCATGCCGCCGCCCTCGTCGGGCGGCTTCGCCCTGCTGGAGATGCTGAACGTTCTGGAGGGTTTCGACCTGCGGGCCGCGGGACCCGCCTCCGCCGAGCGGTACCACCTTCTTGCCGAGGCGATGCGCCGCGCGTTCGCCGACCGCGCCGAGTACGGCGCGGACCCGGACTTCGTGCCGGTGCCCACCGCCCGGCTGACCGGCAAGCGTTACGCCGCCGGACTGCGCGCGCGGATCGACCGGGCGCGGGCGACGCCGAGCGCGCGGCGGCGGCCGCCGGCCGCGGAGGCGACCCAGACCACGCACTTCACCGTGATCGACCGGGACGGCGATGCCGTCGCCAACACCTACACGCTGAACGGGGCCTACGGGTCGGGCGTGGTGGCGCGGGGGACCGGGGTGCTGCTCAACAACGAGATGGACGACTTCACGGCCAAGCCGGGCGTGCCCAACCTGTTCGGCCTGATCCAGGGGGAGCGCAACGCGATCGCGCCGAAGAAACGCCCGCTGTCCTCGATGACGCCGACCTTCGTGCTCCGCAAGGACGGCTCGCTCTGGTTCACGGTCGGCTCGCCCGGCGGCCCCACCATCATCAACACCGTTCTGCAGGTCGTCACCAATATCATCGACCACGGCATGGACCTCCGGCAGGCCATCGCCGCGCCGCGCGTCCACCACCAGTGGCTGCCGGACGAGATCCGCACCGAGCCGGGGGCGCGCGGGCTGCCCGACGGCGTGCGCCGCGCCCTCGCGGCGCGGGGGCACAAGATCGCCCCGGCGACACGCCCGATGGGCGACGCGCAGGGCATCCTGATCGAGCCGGAGACCGGCGTGCGCGTGGGGGCCAGCGACCCGCGCGGCAGCGGCCTGGCGGCGGGGTACTGATCGCGTGTGTGTCGTCGCCTACGTCTCCGGCCACGGGTTCGGCCACTCGGTGCGAGAGGTGGAGATCCTGCGCCGCCTGCCGTCGCACATCCCCCTCGTCGTCAAGACGTCTGCCCCCGAATGGTTCTGGCGCCAGGAGGTCGCGCGCCCCTTCGAGTTCGTTTCGGCCGCCTTCGACGTCGGCTGCCTCCAGACCACCTCGCTCGAAGTGGACGCCGCGGCCACGCTGGCGGCCTACCGGGACGTGGAGGCGGCGAACCGCGCCCGCCGGGAAGACGAGCGAGACGACCTGCGGCGGCGCGGGGCGCGCCTCGTCCTTTCCGACGTGCCCTCGTTCCCGCTGACCGTCGCCGCCGATCTGGGCATCCCCGGCCTGTGCGTCGCCAACTTCACCTGGGCCGACATCTACGAGGGGCTCGCGGGGCGCGAGCCGGGTTTCGCGCCCGTCGCCGCGAGGCTGCGGGCGGAGTACGCCCGGGCCACCCTGCTGCTGGACGCCGCCCTGTCGCTGCCGATGCCGTATTTCCCGCGCCGCGAGGCCGTCGGCCTGGTCGCCCGCCCCAGCACCCCCCGCCGCGAGGAGCTGGTGCGGCGGCTGAACCTCGACCCGGACCGGCGCCTGGCGCTCGTGTATGTCGGCAACTGGGGGCTGCCGATCCCCTGGGAGCGCCTGGCGACGTTCACCGGCTGGCACTTCCTGTCGTTCACGGCGGCGACGGCGACCCCGTCGCCGGTCCCGAACCTGACGCGGTTGCCGCAGGACGCCTTCCCGCACGCCGACGTCGTCGCCTCGGCCGACCTGGTCATCTCGAAGGCCGGCTACGGGCTGGTGGGGGAGTGTCTTTCCGCCGGGACGCCGCTGCTGTACTGCCCGCGTGAGGATTTCG
>CADCTO010000070.1 GCA_902805585.1 uncultured Armatimonadota bacterium
GTAACCCTCTACTAGTGGGTCACGCCGCATTTCGCTGAGGTTGACGAAAGGGAGCGATACTGCATGGTAGGAGCAGGAAGTCATGGCGACCATGCAGAAGGAACGCTTGCGGTCGGTGACGATCGTGGAGCAGCACGAGTTGCGGGCGATCGTCAAGGCGAGCAGCGAGCGGGTGGATCGGGTGAAGCGAGCGACCGCGCTGCTGGCGGTCGCCGACGGGCGGACGTACGCGGCGGCGGCCGAGGCGGCGGGGTATCGGAGCCCGCAGGCGGTCACCTACCTGGTGCGGCGGTCCAATCGGGTTGGGCTGGCGGCGCCGGAGATCGCGGCGGGACGCGGACGGCGGCCGACGTACGATGCGGCGGCGCGGGCGCGGATCGTGGCGACGGCGCAGCGACCGCCGGACCGGAAGGTGGATGGGACGGCGACCTGGTCGTTGAGCACGTTGGAGCGGACAGTGCGTCGGGAGGGGCTCCCGCGCGTGGGGGCGACGACGATCCGGCGGGTGCTGCACGAGGCGGGCAGTTCGTACCAGCGGACCCGGACGTGGTGCCCGACGGGCACGGCGCAGCGGAAGCGCAAGGCCGGGGTGGTCCAAGTGGTCGATCCGCGGACGGAAGAAAAAAGGGGCTCATCGACCTGGCGTACCGGCTCGCCGAGGCCGCGGGGGTGCCGGTCTGGTGCCAGGACGAGGCCGGCCCGTACCAGGCGATCCCGCAGCCCGGAGCAACCTGGGCGCCGGTGGGGAAGCCCGTGCTCCGGCCGCACGAATACGTGCGCGGCGGGACCGCCAAGCTGCTGACGCTGTTCCGGCCCGCGACCGGCGAGCTCCGCGCCAAAGGCGTCACCAACGCGCCCAACGCCGTGCTCCACCCCTGGCTCCGGGCCGAGCTGACCACGGTGCTCGCGACGCTCCCGCCCGTGACCGTGCCCGAGGATGAGCGCCCGCCCCTGGCGCGCTGGGCCACCTGGCTGGGCCACGAGCCGCGGGACCCGCTGCCACCGCTCCGCCTCCTCCTGATCTGGGACAACCTGGCCGGCCACCTGAGCTGGTCGATCGTCGGCTGGCTCTTCCTGCATGGCGTCATGCCGCTGTACACGCCGCTGAGCGGCTCCTGGCTGAACCTCGCCGAGGCGGTCCAGCGGATCATCGTCCGCCGCGCCCTCGACGGCCAGCATCCGCGCTCCCAGGACGAGCTGATCGCCTGGCTCGACGACACCATCGCCGGCTGGAACGCCGACCCAACCCCGTTCACCTGGCACGGCAAGCGATACGAGCGACGCCAACGTGCCCGTCAGCGACGTCTGGGCAGCTCCATGACCACCCAGACCGATGCTCAACTATCTGCGGCCTGACCCACTCGTACTCCAGCAAGCTGGACGTGATGGATAGATGGAAGCCATGATCCTGGTTTTCAGTGGAGGACGGGATCATGGCGAAGCGGTATCGAGTCGCGCTGACTGATGAGGAGCGGGATCGGCTGGAGAGCCTGACCCGCAAGGGGACGGCGTCGGTCCGGATGGTGCGGCGAGCCCGGACGCTGCTGTTGGCAGCCGAGGAGCGGCGAGACGAGGACATCGCGGCGGCCCTCCACATCGGCGTCGCCACTGTGGAGCGGACCCGTCGGCGGTGCGTCGAGGAGGGGGTGGACGCGGCCCTCCGGGAACGGCCGCGACCGGGTGCCCGGCCGAAGCTGGGGCCGAAGGCCCAGGCGTACGTCGTGGCGCTGGCCTGCACGAAGCCTCCCGAGGGGCGGCACCGCTGGACGCTGCGACTGCTGGCCGATCGCGTCGTCGAGTTGGAGTTGGCCCCGGACATCACCCCCGAGGCGATCCGGCTGCTCCTCAAAAGAACAGGCTCAAGCCGTGGCTCAAGAAGGAGTGGGTGATTCCGGCGGTCGGGGCCGAGTTCGTCTGCCGGATGGAGGACGTGCTCGACCTGTACGCCGAGCCGTACGACCCGGCCCGCCCGGTGGTCTGCTTCGACGAGACCTCGAAGCAACTGATTGCCGAGACCCGGATCCCGCTGCCGATGGAACCGGGCAAACCCGAGCGGGCCGACTACGAGTACGAGCGGCGGGGAACCGCCAACCTCTTCCTGGTCACCCAGCCGCTCGGGGCCTGGCGCCACGTCGACGTCACCGACCGGCGCACCAAGCACGACTTCGCCCACCAGATGCGCGACCTGGTCGACCGCCACTTCCCGGATGCCGACCGCATCCGCGTCGTGCTCGACACCCTCAACACCCGCACCCCGGCCGCGCTCTACGAGGCGTTCCCACCAGCCGAGGCCGGTCGCATCCGCCGGAAGCTGGAGTTTCACTACACCCCGGTCCACGGCAGTTGGCTCAACATGGCCGAACTCGAATTCTCGATGCTCTCACGCCAGTGCCTCGACCGTCGCATCGGCGACCGCGACACCCTCGTCGCCGAGGTCGCCGCTTGGCAAGCCGCCCGCAACGAGCAGCGCGCCACCATCCGCTGGCAATTCACCGTCGACGACGCCCGCCGCAAGCTGCATCGCCTCTACCCCTCGTTATCAGCTTGACGGTGTACTAGTTCCGGGTTGACGAAACGTCCTCCGCGCGGCTACCGGTGGAGTGTTCAGCAACCATTCGGGAGCGCGTGGAGGACGATCGATGATAGCGCAGTTCGAGGACTACTGCCTGTGGATGTACGTGGCGGTCGACGAGCTGTGGCCGGCGGTGGCGCCGCGATGCCGG
>CADCTO010000071.1 GCA_902805585.1 uncultured Armatimonadota bacterium
GGAGGGTGACTCTGGGGAAAATGGTCTGCGCGTTCCACGAGGAGGCCCCCTGCTTGACCATCGTCATCAGGATCGGCATCCGGCTCTCCTTCATCACCGACGGCTTGCCGCCGTCGAAGCTGATGATGAAGACGTGCCGGTCCTTCGAGGCGGCCCGCGCGCCGGCCGCGAGGAGCGACAGCACGCACAGGAGCGAGGCGAGGCGGAATAGTCGTGTCATGGCAACCATTATAGCCTATGGCAGACGTTCAGACCACCCGCAGGATGCGCTGGTCGGTATGGGTCTTGCCGAACATGTCGGTCGTGCGGACCTGGAGGAGATGGGTGCCGCGCGGCGGGTCGGCGGGCAGTTTCGCGGCCCACAGGTGCGGCGATTCGATGATCTGGGGCAGCTTGCGGCCGGGCGGCGGGTTCGGCCCCTGCTCCGCTTCTTTGAGCGCCCGGTAGTACGGGTCTTCTCGGGCGACCCGCGCCAGGGGGACCCACGGGCCGCGTTCGCCCAGGCGCATCTCCACGACCGAGCGCTCCGAGCCGGCGAAAACGTTCACCAGCACCTCGGCGCTCGCGGCGTCCGCCGCCGCGACCTGCTCCGGCGCGTGGATGTGGGCCTGGTAGCTTGCGGGGCGGCGCGCCGCCTTGAACTCGACCGTGTACCGGTTGCCGTCGAAGTTCAGGAAGGAGTAGCCGTTGGGAGCGCCGCAGCGCATCGTGGTGTGCGGGATGCCGCGCTCGTCGGGCGCCCCGCTCCACCAGCTCCCGCAGGCCGTCACGTGGTTCAGGTGGTGGTGCGGCGTGCGCCCCCGCCAGCCGTCCTTGTCGGTGAAGAAGCGGTGCTCCTGGAAGTGGGTGTGGGCCGACAGCGAGAACGTGTTGCGGCGGTCCTGCAGCAGCGCGAACAGCGCCTGGCGCTCTCCGGCGGGCAGGGACTTGTCGTCGAGCGGGATGTGCATGGAGACCACGACGAGCCGGTCTTTCGGGACGAGTGCCAGATCGTTCTTCAGCCATTCGAGCTGTTTGGCGCCCAGCCCCGCCGTGTAGTTGGCCCTCGGCCGTTCCCCGTCGGCGGGGAGGCCGTGCCAGACCACGTTTTCGAGCACGACGAAGTGGACCTGCCCGTAGTCGAAGGCGTAGTAGGTCGGGCCGTACACGCGCTTGAACGTTTCGCCGGAATGCGTGTCGTCTTTGGCGTCGTAGTTCATGTCGTGGTTGCCCAGCACGTTGTACCAGGGCAGGCCCACGGCGGCCATGGTCCCGTTCAGCGAATCGTACAGGGACAGGTCGTCGAACAGGATGTCGCCCAGGCTCAGGCCGAAGGCCGCCTCGACGCCGACCAGCTCCTCGACCACGTCGTGGGCGATGTAGTCGATCTCGGTCTGGTTGCGCGGCTGCGGGTCGCCCCACAGGACGACGCGGAAGCGGTCGGGTTCCTTGCGCGGGCGCAGCGGGAAATCGACGGAAGCCGGCAGCGGTCCCGTGGGCGCGACGCCCGGGAACTTGAGCGCGGGCGAGCCGTTCGGCTTGTGGATGTAAAAGAAGCGCGGCAGGTTCTGACCGGTGACCGGCGTCATCCAGCCGCCCGGCTTGACCACGAACAGGATCGTGTCGTCGTCCACGGGCAGGCGCCACCGGCCGTTACGGTCCGTCCGCACCACTTCGCGCCCGTTGGACACGGACACGCCGGGGATGCCCTCTTCCCCGGCGTCACGGACGCCGTTGTTGTTGCGGTCGTGGAAAACGGTCCCCTCGGCGAAGCGCGGCGCCGGGCCGCCCCCCGCCGTCTGCGCCCGCGCCCGGCGGGCGCCCAGCAGGTTCGTGACGAAGGCCGGCGCGACGGCGATGCCGCCGGTAAAGGCGGCCGCGCGCTGGAGGAGTCGGCGTCGGTTCAAACGGGCCATGCGGTTCTTTCTCGTCGAGGCGCCGGGAGCGGCCGGGCGGGGAACGCGCCGGCCGCCGGCATCGTCAGGGGCACTGGTCTTCCTGGATGGTCCACATGCAGGGCGTCGTGGAACCCCATTTCTTCCAGCCGGAGTGGCCGTCGCCGTAAAGGATGACGAAGCCGCCGTTGTGGCGCGGGGCCACCTTGGACGGCGGGCTATCGTTAAACATGTCGGTGCGGATGTCCTGCTGGAGGCCGCGCATCGAGCCGCCGTACGTCAGCGGGTTCGCATTCGCCCCCCCGCCCGCCATGCCGTCCACGATGTGGATCGTGTTCGCCGGCTCGCCGATCTCGGCCATCGACCGCGTGAACGTCGTCCCCGTCCCGACCCAGCCGGACTTCAGGTTGCCGGCGTAGTCGACGAACCCGGGGTAGGTCTTCCCGTTGTTGCAGGTGCGGCCGGCGACCAGGGCATTCCACGGGTTGCCGTTCGTGGTGGGGATGAGGTTCCGGGCGTAGGACAGGCGGGGGACGCGACTGAAGCCCCAGTCGCTACCGTCGCCACCATGGTTCGTGGCCTGGTTCCCCCGTGTGATCCCCATATAGAGCCGGTTCGCCGTGTTGTTGATGTACTTCGGGTCCGGGGCGCGCGGCGTTTCGTCCCCGCTGGGACACACAAAAACGTCGGCGTTCTTGACGTACGGATGGATCAAGGTGGGCCAGGAGACCAGGTTCACGTTATCCGCCCCGTTCTGGGACGGGACGATCAACTCGTCGTAGTCCTGAGAATACTGGAGAACGGCGGTACCCACCTGCCGCATGTTGCTCAGACAGGAGAC
>CADCTO010000072.1 GCA_902805585.1 uncultured Armatimonadota bacterium
TGACTTGTGTGGCGTGCTGGCTTTTTACAGGAATTTCGGTAGGTGTCTTCTTGTTATGGCGGAGGCAGAAACGGCCGTCCTTACCGGACATAAGGTTGACAAGAACGATGTTCCGTGCCTCCGTGACACCACTCCTGTACGCTTCGTTTGCCGCATGGGGAGTCGCCTATCTCACCAATCAGTCTTTGAGCACGGCGTTTGCAGTAACTTCGTCACTCTGGTTACTCGATTGCGTTGGCGAGGCAGTTCTGGGATTCCGACAGGGGATTCAAAACGGGCGGAGCGGACGTAAGGACAAGCCGAAGCCGGCTTGAAGGCAGCCATACGAAAGTGCACTACTCGTCGCGGGCGGTGACGCGGCCCAGGGCGACGGACTGCACCACGCGGGCGCCGGCTTCGTACAGCATCTCCTCGCAGGCGCGCAGGGAGGCGCCGCTTTTGGCGATGTCGTCCAGGAGCAGGACGCGCCGGCCCTCGATGAGGTGCGCGTTCTCGACCGAAATGGTCTGGCGATGGAGGCCCCGATAGCTGGGGCCGCCGTAGACGATCCGCTTGATCTTGGTGTGCCGCACCAGACAGCTTGTCGCGTCCACGCGGTCTCCCGAGCCGGCTAGCCGGCGGGCCAAGTCCCGGATCGGCGGCGCGGCGAACGGGTCGTGCGACGGCACGACGGCGACGGCGACGTCGGCCTCCAGCATCGGGTCGAGCCGGTCGAACAGCCGCTTGACGGGCCACTGTCGCCCCTGGTTCAGGGCGTTGATCCAGCGGGTCCACCGCACCCCCTCCTCCATGCGCGACACCGACTGCGTGCTGTAGCCGGTCTGCCCCCCTTCGCGGATGTAGCGCAGCGCGCCCGTCGTGTCCATCACCTGGGCCACGGGGTAGTACGCGCCGAACGTGACGATGCGGCGGGGCTGGTTGTGCCGGGCGAACTCGGGCTTGAAAACGGTGTCTTGCGGTTCCATCTCACAGGCCGCCGATGCCGGACTCGGGCGGCAGGTACAGGCCGAACGCGAAATCGAGCACGGAGCGGAGAAAGCCGGCGGCGAACTCGCCCAGGATCAGGCCCAGGAAGAAGGGCAGGGCCCGGCGATACGCCCCCAACCCACCGTATCGCAGAATCAGCGCCTTGACAAGCCAGCTCAGGAAGATGGGGAACCACAGGCGGAACAGGCCGAAGCTGCCCGAAACGAGGTACCCGGCGGGGTGGAACGGCCACCAGACGAAGCGTGCCCGCATCGCCGACAGGAACAGCGTGAAGCCCGCGCCGAACAGGTAGGCGGCCCCGGCGCTGCGGTCGGGCAGCGTCGGCGACGTAATCCAGGTGTCCAGCTTCTGCCACGGGGCGCGGCCGAACGCCCACATCGCCGGCCCCTGGAACTTGCCGGACTCGTAGCCGACCTGGTACGTGGTGTGCAGGTACGCCCAGAAGGCGGCCACGATGCCGAGCCCGCTCGCCAGGAGGATCACGATGGTCAGCGACGGGAGCGGGGTGCCGGTCCTGCGCCCCAGGTGCATGGCGTCCACGTGCGTCTGCATCGGGAACTGCCGGTGCGTCCGCCCCAGCCAGAAAAAGAGCGTCATCACGGTCAGGTCGCCGCGCGTCCAGGCGTTCGTGCCGCCGACCGTGTGGAGCACGTGGTCGGCGCCGGTCTGGTACAGCTCGAACGTCGGCAGCCCAAGTTCCGCCCGCAGCCGCGCCACGACCAGCACGATCACGAAGAAGACGCCCAGGTACCAGAGGGCGGTCCCCCACTGCATCCCCGCCGCCACCGCGAACCAGACCATCCCGCCCACACCCGCCATCAGCCCGAAGACGGCGGTGCGGTAGCGCATCGGCTCGTCACGCTCCTCGTCCGCATACACGGCGCCGCCGCACGCCCGGTCCCACACGCGCCCGAGGTGGCGGCGCGCGGCCCAGACGATGGCGAGGAAAAAGCCGAAGATCGCTCCCACACCCTGCTGCTGGATGTAGGGGAACTTGCCCCATTCCGTGTAGCCGAGCATGGCGGAGCCCACGAGCTCGACCCGGCTGAGCAGGAAGAAGAACCACGTCGAGAAGCCGAGCTGGGTCGGCAGCAGGAAGGTCAGGCCGAAGGCGAACGGGAAGGCGGCGATGGGCAGCGGCCCGGCCGCGTTCCACGGGAACCGGTCCGTGCGGAAATATTGCACACCGGTAGGCACGCCCGGTATGGACGGATTCAGCGCGTGCACCAGGTTGATGATCTGGCACAGCGCGCCGACGGCGAAGCCGGCCCACAGGAGCGGCGTGCGGAACAGGGTCCGCTCCTCGGTCAGGATCTGGACGGGCAGTTCCGCGATGGGGTAGCTCAGGCGTTCGGCATCCCACTGGCGGCGGAACAGGGCGGTCAGGCAGAGCATCGTCCACACCAGCACCAGGGTGAACCCGGTCCACCAGCCGAGCGGGACGAGCCACGGGCCGATGTGCTCCCAGCGGTACAGCGTCGCGTTGCCGGAGTAGAGCGCGTCGATAGCCGCCCGGTCCGTGACCACGAGGTGGGCCGGCAGATGGGGCAGGATGCGGTTGTTCCACTCGGTCTCGACGGCGGCATGCCGGACCGGGAAGGTCAGCGTCGTGAACAGGATCTGCAGCGTGTCGTGCCCGGCCAGGCCGCTGGCGGCGACCGTGATGACGTACAGCGCGACCAGTTCGGGCGCGGAAAAAACCGACGCCGCGCGCAGCAGGCGCCCAA
>CADCTO010000073.1 GCA_902805585.1 uncultured Armatimonadota bacterium
CTCTCCAAATAAATCCGGTAGAGTTCGTATTGTCCCAGCGCAATCTCCAGGTTATGGAGCGGCGAATAACCGATGAAGCTCTTGATCTCAATGACGAGGGCGCGCTGAACCGACGCGCCCGCTTCTGTTTTAACGATGCGGAGGTCCGCGTAGACATCGGCATCTTCGTAGACAATACGGAACGGGTCGTCGGTGATCGTCCAGCCGTCTTTGAGGAGCGCGTTCCGTACGGCGTCGTGGATCTGATCTTTGCGCGGCATCCGGCTCCTCCAGAGCCATTATACTACCGCCCCGCCGCGGCGCCCATTTTACTTGTTGCCTCTCCCGAAGGTCATGTCTGGCTTGCGCCGGCCGTTCATAGGCCCGGCGCCCTGAGGTTTACCCGTGTCGGGCTTTGTGCTACAATGAGCCCGGAAAGCAAAGCACTTCATGATCCCCCTGCGCGACGACAACCCGACCCGCATCACGCCCTACGTCACCTGGGGGATCGTTGCGCTCAACGTGCTCGTCTACGTGGTCCAGGCGACGGGCGGCATGTACGAGACGCGGCAGGGACTGGCCGGCACGATCGCCGGGTGGACGCTGGTGCCTCGCGAGTTCACCCAGCCCGGCGTCGATCTGCTCATCAACGGGCCGACGCTCCAGCCGGTCTGGTTCACCCTGTTCACCTCGATGTTCATGCACGGCGGGCTGGCGCACATCGGGGGCAACATGCTGTACCTGATCGTCTTCGGCAACAACATCGAGGACGCGCTGGGGCACGTGAAGTTTTTCGTCTTCTACCTGGTGTGCGGCGTGCTGGCGGCGCTCGCGCAGGTCTACTACCGCCCGGACTCGCCGATCCCGACGCTGGGCGCGTCGGGGGCCATCGCGGGCGTGCTGGGGGCGTACCTGCTCCTGTTCCCGAAAGCGAGCGTGGACACGCTGGTGATCATGATCATCATCACGCACATCCGCCTCCCGGCGATGATCCTGCTCGGCTTCTGGATCGCGTCGCAGTTCTTCTCGCAGATCACCGGCTCCCTGTCGAGCGGCGGCCAGGAGACCGGCGGCGTCGCGTACCTGGCGCACATCGGCGGCTTCATCGCCGGGTTCGCGCTGATCAAGGTGTTCGGCGCCAAGCCGACGCCGGGCCCGCCGCAGTACCAGACGTATCCCTACTACCCGCGTCGCCGTGGTCCGTTTTAGCCTGCCGGTGAAGCGCGCCCGTGCCCTGACACTGTTCTTCTGCTGCCTTCTCCTTTCGTCCGCCACCGCGGCGCGCGCGGGGCGTCTCGACACCGAGATCGAGAAGGCGCTGGGCAAGGTGGTCGCGTACGCGCTGGAGGACGCCAACGGCGCCGACACCGACCCGCTTTTGCTGAACTGGGTGCGCGCCATCGGCGCACGGGTCTCCGCGCCCGCGCCGCGCCGCGACGTGCCGTACCGCTTCAGCATCCTGGGCAGCGAGACCTCCAACGCGCTCGCCGCCCCCGGGGGCTACATCTTCGTCACGCGCGGGCTGCTCGATTTCGTCGAGTCCGACGACGAGCTGGCCTCCGTCCTGGCGCACGAGGCCGGGCACGTGTCCAAGCGCCACGCGACGCAGCAGATCGGCGGCAACCTGCTTTTCCTCGCGCTCGTCAACCAGGTGCGGGGCCGCAACGCCGGCGAGATCAAGACGGCGGCGCAGGTCTACAACGTGTTCCGCGCGCTGAACAAGAGCCGCGAGATGGAGGCGCAGGCCGACGAAGAGGGCATCGCGTACGCGTACGCGGCGGGCTACGACCCGAACGGCCTGGTGCGTTTCTTCGAGCGGATCGGGTCGGGCCGCGGCGGCGGGCGCCTGGGCGACCTCCTGCAGACGCACCCCGCGCCCGCCCGGCGGCTCCGGCAGGCGGAGCGGGACCCGCGCGTGGGCCCGGAGGACCCCGCCCGGCGCGAAGCCATCGCCGCCGGATACCGGGAGCGCGGTTTGCCGGGCGCGGCGGAAACGGTCCTGCGTGGCGAGAACCCGCTCGACGTTCCGCCGATGGCGCGCGTCCGGTCGTCTGAGGCGGTGGCGCAGGGGCGCGCTTCCCTCGTCGCGCGCGCCGACGCGGCGCGTAAACGGCTCCAGGCTCCTTACCGGACGCAGCGCACCGGCGGCGTGCTCCAGCAGGTGCTGCTGGTCAACAGCCGGCCCGACGACTACCGCTGGCTCTATCTGGCGTTCCGCGCTTACGCGGTCCAGGCCCAGGTCGAGGACACGTACTCCCGGACGCTGCGCGTGCTCCGGACCGCCCCGACGACCTATGACGCGCTGGCGCGGTACGCCGGGGGCTCGGCCGCGGGCGTCACGACCTCGGGCGGCACGGCCGCCGCTCTGAACTCGTCCATCGGACGCGGCGAGGTGCTGGAGGCGGTGGAGCGGGTGGGGGGCGCGCCTGCCCCGTTGCAGCGGGCCGCCCAGGCGGCGCTGGCCGTGCTCGCGGACCTGAACAACCCCCTGTACCGGCCCCGGGGCAACACCGCCTGGGCCCGGTACGGCGCGCTCGAAGGGCTGCTTCGGTACGCCGAAAGCGAGCTTTCGCGGGCGAGCCGTGCGTCGGGACAGGCGTGGCGGCTGCTTGCGCTGGCCCGCATCCGGCACTACGAAGTCCGGCTGAGCGAACTGGCACCGGAGGAGGACGCCGCCGCCCGCGCCCAGTGGGCCGACCTGCTGACGCGCCGCCTGGGGGCACCGTTCGCCGC